>JASEGV010000008.1 GCA_030017895.1 Bacteroidota bacterium
TATGTTACGCTGTTTCTATCTATCATTTTTACCCACTCACTTCCACGATGAGCCAGTATAAGATAAAAGTTTTTTAAAGCAATATCAATATTTTGATGTGTTAACAAGTGAGGCAATGAATTACCCAAACAAAAGACGGCATCGAAATTAGAATCAACATTTTTCGTCAGATTATGATAACTGGATAGGACCGTCTTAAGATAGACTGTATAAATTTTAGCATTCTCAGTTAATATTTTTAACATTTTTGGTGAAACGTCTACTGAAGTAACATCACAACCAAGTTTTGCCAATAATATTGAATGAAATCCTGTCCCACAGCCTGCATCAAGAACTTTTTTTAACTGATAACGCTCTACGAGCATTTTGAAAGCCGGTTCTTCCTTCTCAAACCGCTTCTCAAACTGGGTCATCAAGTCATAGTCATCAGCTAACTCATCATAAAAATTTTTAATCTCATCAGAATCCATACCGAATATATTTTATTTTTACAGAATTCACTTTGCTATTAAATTTCCTTGTATTCCTACTGTAACGATTTCTATCGGTGTATCCATTCCTGCCATACGGGCAGCTTCGTTTGCAAGTGCAGCTAACCCCGAACAACACGGTACTTCCATTACAACAACTTTCACACTCCGCAGATTAGAATTCTTGAATATGTGCGCTAATTTCTGAACATAGGGAGACGTGTCGTCTAATTTTGGACAAGCTATCGCTATCGAATTTCCTGTCATAAAATCGGAGTGGAAATTTGAATAAGCGAACGGGACACAATCGGCTACGAGCACAAAATCGGCGTTGCGGAAATAAGGCGCTGTTGGTGGAACCAAATGTAACTGAACAGGCCACTGACGAAGCTGTGAATCAAAATTTGTTTTTAGCTTTTGCACAGCTGGTTGTTCCCACTGAATCATACGCGATGAGGGGCAGCCGCCTCCCACAACCTCCAAATTTGTCGATACTAATTCGTGCTTGTGATTGGCTAAATGTTGGATGTGCGTTTGCAGTTTATCGGGAGCGTGTTTTCTGATATGTTCAATCACACTTGGTTCGTCATATTCTTCAACATACTCTTCTAGAACGGTTAAAGCATTTTGTGGACAATCGCCGAGGCAAGCGCCGAGTCCATCGCAGAAACTTTCTTCTACAAGCTTTGCTTTACCGTCTATTATTTGAAGTGCCCCTTCGGGACAAGAGGGGATACAAAGTGCGCAACCGTCGCATAGCGATTCATCTATTTTTATAATTTTTCTTTTTATCATATTTAATTTGCAGTTAGTTGTTGGTAGATTGAATTTAATCATTTGGTCCATAGTCTGGAACCTGTCCGCCATTGTGTTGGTACAGCGGACTATCTAATTCCTTAAATCTTTTAAGATACTCTTCTTTGGAAATTTTATTCTGCCAATTTCCCGTTAACATAGCAAGCCCTGTTATTCCTATAAATATTCCGATAATCAGTGATGCAAATACCCAATTTGAAACCCGCTTATTAACAAAATGAGTTTTTAGTTCAAGAGTATTTTTTACCGGGCAAGCTTGTACACACTCAAGACAGCTTGTGCATTCATCGCTCCACACAGTTTTTACTTTATGAACTTTAATGCTATTAGGGCAAGCTTTCGTACATAAGTCGCAGTTAACACAGTTAGATTCAACGCGCTTAATTTTTATAGGACTTAACCAACTTAAAACACCTAACAAACCACCGTAAGGACATAGATAGCGGCACCAGAAATTTTTGATTACAACCGAGAGGAGAGCTAATATTATGATTGTCCAAAGTGCAAATTGAGAAATGTTTGCAAAAAAGTAGTACATCTTGATATCGGCAACTTTGTTATAAGGGCTAAAAATAAAAGCTTTTAAAGCTTCTGTATCCATCGTCCAAAAAATAGCCCACACAAAAAAAGCGAGTAATAAATACTTCAATGAACGTAATGGATAATCGAGGAATTTATTTATCGAAATATTCTTACCAAATACTTTTTTCCCGAGCATCCATAATCCTTCGCTGATATAGCCGACTGGGCAAAGCCAACTGCAAAAACTTTTTTTGAACAGTAACCCGGTTGCGACGACCGCTACAAATATTATCAAACCCGCCGGATGGATTTCGTTAATGATACCAGTTTGAAACCAGTACTTCAAACTAATTAGTGCGCTAATTGGCAGAAATCCTTCCACACCCGGAGGGCGGCCAAAGTATGGAAATGAGCCACCAGATTCCCCCCATTTTATAAACAAATAAAACTCGAAGCCAATCCAGATTACCAAGAGAGCGAAAGTAATTTGCACAACGTTTCTGAAAAATTGAGAATCTTCCTTTAACCGCCAAGTAAATCGTTTAAAAATATTTGGTTCGAGGTCGAAATTCAGCTTGGGCTTTCTCAGTTCAGCTGGTATTTTTTTGATTCCCCTTTCGCTTTGTAAGAATGATTCTTTCTCAATAATGTTTTCTTTGTACGACATATATTTATAGATAGTTTTCGTTTAACAAATCAGATAATTTTATCTTATTTACACATAAAAAATTTTAAAGCGACTTATAACCTGGTTTCGTTATTTCATTTGCAAGTTCCAACAAATTTTTCTTTTTTATCATTTCAACGATATTATCTCTCAACTCTTTCCAATCGTCGTGAACCGGACACGGAGAATTGCCTGAACAATTCGGGAAACCGAGGACGCAACTTGTTCTATACCCATCTCCATCTATAGCTTCAACGATATCGAAAAGGAAAATTTCTTCGGAAGATTTTGCCAACTCGAATCCACCGAAAAGACCTTTTTGTGAATTCAACATCCTTTTCATTGATAACGATTGCATAATTTTCCCAAGAAAGTGTTGGGGTATGTTCAGTTGCTCTGCAATCTCTTTTATAGAAGTCCATTGCCCAGAGGTTTTTTTCGCTAAATAAATTAACGCCTGAATGGCATACTCACTTTGTCGACTAAATATTAAACTCATTTATTCTTAAAAACTATGTCCTACACTTTGATGGCAGGTAAAACACCTTTGTCTGTTTTTATGTGTTTGTACAAAAACTGCCGATAACGTTTCTTTATGACAACGGATACAATTATCTTCTACTACATTAGTGCTTCTGGATTTAATTTGTATCACTTCCGGTGGACCGAATGTAAATGCCCACGAATGATTAAAACCGTTTTCTGCTTTTACTAAATATTTCCTTATGATGTTATCAGGAGTATGGCATCCATTGCATGCGATATCTCTATGACTTGCTGAGTTCCATGAAGAATAATTTTCCCGCATAACGTGACAATTGACGCATGATTTCGGATCGTCCGACATATACGAATAACCTTTTGCATAGATAAAAGTATAAATACCGACGCCTAAAAATATTCCGATAGCAGTAAACATCAAAGGTAGAAAATATTTTTTCAGATTACTCATTTACGGGTAACTTTTGTTAAAGTTTTAAATGCCGATAATTCTGCCTGACGTGCAAAGTCGCGTGCATCAGCTAAAATTCGGGCTGACTCCTGCGGGCTGTGGAAACCCATACTATTTTCAGCGCTGATGAAATCCCAACGCATCTGAGCTTTCCGATGCAACAGTCGCGCTTCTTCTAATTCCTTATCGCTCACACCTGATTGTATAGCCATCTTTAAAACATCCATCGCAGCGAGAATTGCTTTTTCTGACTTCTGCATCGATTGATATGTTTTGTCCTGTATCTCCAACACACGGCTTTTCATCTCTGTTTCACTTTGACGGTGGCAATTCAAGCAAGTGTTGGAAATATTTTCCAACGGAGTTCTTATCCAATGGTCTGTGATCTTTATTGCACCTTCGCGTTTGTAGGGCATGTGGCAATCGGCACAAGCAACGTTCGACCTTGCATGTAAACCAGTCGACCAAAACTCAAATTCCGGATGCTGAATTTTTATCATCGGAGAATTAGTTTCAGCATGATTCCAATCGGTGAAAGCAACCTCGGAATAATATGAATCGATACTGTCGATGTTTAATCCTTTATCCCAAGGGAATGTTAAATATTTACCCGGTCCTTTAAAGTAATATTCAACGTGGCACTGAGCGCATACATAAGTTCGCATCTGCTGACGGTCAGCTTTCGACAAATCGATTCCCCGACGCTCCATCGCTTCCTTAAATGCGATGCGGGTAATTTTTAAATCCATCGTATTAGCATCGTGGCAATCGGCACACGAAACGGAATGTTTGAATCCGTGCTTCTCTGCCAAATCTTTTACAGGTATTTTATAAAAAGCTTCCGCCCCAATCGAATCAATTAACTTCGGTACTTGCGGACTCTTACAGCTCATACACGTTCCCGGTTTCTTATCTCCCAATCGTTGCGAAGCGAGCATGTCCTGTAGAGCATTCATGTGTCCTCGCTCTTCTTTGTAATCGATACCAAATGGGTAACCGGCAAAAAGTCGCATATAATCAGGATGTTTATCTAATTTTTGAAATGATTCCGAACCACCATAACGACCATATTTACTGTAATCTTCCAACTCACTTGTGCTCATTGTTTTTATGTATGAGTCGTATTCTCGTGGGAAATTATCTCTCCAAACTGCCGGGTCTGGTTCACCTTCAGGAATTTCTTTGAGTTGTAAGTAAGTAATCCGTCCTTCTTGTTTATGCTCAAATATATTTATCAATAAACCGACTACAGCAATTGTGAGAATTATGCTCACAGCCAATATTGCAAAATATCTTTTTTTAATTTCCATATTTTATCTCTCTCATTAAAATTATTAAAATGAAAATGAAGTTGTTAAATATCCCCAAAGTGCTACATCGTTACCATCAAACTTTGAACGCATAATTTTGCCGGGCGTAAATAACCCACCACCCCATTCGAAACCTACGTATTTGTTGTACTTCCACGTAAAAACTATATCAAGCTCTTGACCTAATTCTGTTTCATCCACTGTAGGTGGATTTAATTTTTCTGCCAATGTAAAATTATGTAAGGTGATGTTAGCAGTTACCGATTCATAAGGATGGAATATAAATCGGGCATAGATATCTTGCAGCCCCCGCTCGTCGGTATGCTTTGGTATGTTTGTGAAGTAATCCATGAAGCCGTAGAATTTATGTCCGGTTGCGTAAGGTGGTTCGAAAGTTTTGTACTTTGCATCGCCCGCCGGTGTGCCAGATAATCTTTCGAATGAAATAGCTGCAGAAGAAATTGGCATATCAGTAAAATTATAACCCGCAGTTAGAGCGAACAGATAAGCCGATATATCTTTCCCTTTTTTCCAACCGTTTTGAATTGCGAGGTCGCCTTCATAAAATAATTCATTAGTGATAGAACCTTTTGCATATATCCCACTCGTGAAACGTGATAAATCGTTAAAACCGGATACAGATACGTTTCTATCAAGTTGATGAACTGTAAACAAATCAACCTGATGACCAGTGAAGTATTTTGAAGAATAATAAAGTCCGCTGAATAATTGTCCGGCATCTCTTACAAACTTTACATCTACCGGGGTGGCAGCAGAAGGAGCGATATTTGTTTCGGCAGTATTCATCACAATCAAATCGAAACGGTGTTCGGGAATTTCGTAACGAAGCAACCCACCGTCATAAATCCGCCCGATGTTATTCCACATAACAGCACCCATCATTCGCTCACTTCCGTATGACAAACGCTGCCGACCTAATTTAAAAGTCAACTCATCATACAAAAATTTATCTAATTGCAAATACCCCTGATGAAGATCGAGATTGCGTGTGTTGCTTATAGTATTATAACTGCCCGTTGCATCTTTTTCTTCACCGAAGATTCGTGCATCTTGTATTTGAAGATACACTTTTACATTTTCGATTGGTTGGATATTTGCACCAAGTCGTGCGCGAAATAAGCTAAAATAATTTGGAGGAGTAGCATTTTTAAAATCTCTTCCATCAAGTTCGCTCCGAACCCGTAGTTCCCCATCCCATTTAATTTCCTGAGATTTAGAAGAAGAAATAACTACTAATACTACAAGAATTATTGTTAAAATTTTCATAGCACTTTCCTTTTATTGTTGATAGATTAAAACAGACTATATTAATAAGAGTAATTTGTCTGAATATACAAAAAGTATGAGCGATTGTCAAATTGAAACCAATAGTAAATATTTTTTTTAGCATCGCTCATTTCACTATTGCCTCATTTAAATATCTTGACGAATATGTTCTGTTAGAGAACTAGTAGAAAGATAAACAGAATGTTCATCAATAGAAAACAGACGATTCCGGAGTTTAATTAGGTCGCGTTTTAGTTGAGCAGGATTTAAAGTATGATAAAGATATTTAAGTTTATTTTTAACATTTTTCGCGACAGCTCAACAAAACAGTTATCATTTTTTTTGTAATCACGACTTCGAGTGAAAGTGATTTTATGTTCGTGGCAGTATCTGTAGAGGTGTGAGAGAATGTTCTAACAAGGATATGGTGTTTTAGCAGCGTGCCTGGTTTTGTTGTAGTTCTACCTTTTAACTGAAATTTTTTTAAGTTCATTGACAAGATGTCGATGAAAGGATCTCAGATGGCGGAAGCCATGAAGAAAGTGGACGGTTTTCCGATACAGACGACAATAAGCGGGATGACAGCGATGGTCACTAAAATCGAAAAGAGGTCGATAGCCAAGAGTGAGTTCGAAGTTCCTGCCGGTTTCAAAAAAGTGAAATCAGAAAACATGATGGATAAACGACACAAAGGTCAACAGGATCCATCACCGGATGAAGAGGAAAAAGAAAAAGATTAGATTTTTTTATAGAGACTTCTGAAAAATTGTTTATAAAATTAATAAGGGGCTGACCGATAAGTTTGTTTTCTCGTTACATCCCGTTCGAATATAAATAGTAACGAACGGGACACTTGAAAACCGACAGGGTATGCAGGTTCTCGAGTATCCCGTTCTGACTTGCTCAGAACGGGATGTATCGGGAGAACATTTTAGTCAGCCCCTAAGGATAAAAAGAGAAAATCACTACTGCGCATTTCTCTTTTAGACGCACAGTGGTATATTTTTTTGTGAGACTATGCGATTTCTGAAATTCCTGCTAAACTGCGTGTAAGTTCTTCACTCGAAAAATGATTAGAAGTCAACTCGTTATTTAAGTAGGCATCGTACGCGCCTAAATCCAAAAAACCGTGTCCTGAAAGATTAAACAATATCGTTTTTCTTTCACCGGATTGTTTACATTTCTCGGCTTGCACCAATACTTCTTTAACAGCATGGGCGCTTTCTGGAGCTGGAATTATTCCTTCTGCCTTTGCAAATATTTGTGCCGCCGCAAACACGTCTATCTGATTATGTGCAACTGCTGTCATATATCCATCCTTATAAAGCTTTGATACAAGTGGCGCCATTCCGTGATAACGCAAACCGCCGGCGTGTATTTTTTGAGGAATAAATTTATGTCCCAGTGTGCACATTTTGATTAACGGTGTCAAACCCGCTGTATCACCAAAATCGTATGTATACTTTCCGCGAGTTAATGAAGGACACGATTCCGGCTCCACAGCTATCACTTCCAAATTCGGTTGGCTGCCGTTTAATTTATCTCGCAAGAATGAAAAGCTGATTCCGGCAAAATTACTTCCACCGCCGACACAACCGACGACAACGTCCGGATAATCTCCAGCCGCTTGAAACTGCAACTGCGCTTCTTCACCTATTATCGTTTGATGTAGTAAAACGTGGTTTAACACACTGCCTAAGCCGTAATTCGTATCGTCTCTTTGAGCCGCTATTTCCACCGCTTCACTAATTGCTATACCGAGCGAGCCGGGGGAATCTGGATTCTCTTCTAAAATTTTTCTTCCCGATGCAGTAAGCTCAGAAGGACTCGGAAAAACTTTGGCACCAAAAAGCTGCATAAAGCTTTTTCTGTACGGTTTCTGGAAGTAGCTTACTTTTACCATAAACACGTCGCACTCAAGCCCAAAATGACTGCATGCGAACGACAGAGCACTTCCCCACTGACCGGCGCCGGTTTCAGTAACAAGTTTTTTGATTCCCGCTTTTTTATTGTAGTACGCCTGCGGAATTGAAGTATTAGTTTTATGACTTCCAGCCGGGTTCACTCCTTCATATTTATAATAGATTTTGGCGGGTGTATCTAAAATTTTTTCTAAAGCCGACGCTCTAACCAACGGTGTAGGTCGGCTTAGTTTGTAGACATCCAGTACCTCGTCGGGAATTTCGATAAACTTTTCAGAGCTGATTTCCTGCTTTATGAGCTCATCAGGGAAAATTGCCTGAAGGTCGGAAGGTTTAATCGGCTGCAAGGTGCCCGGATGCAGAGGCGGCTGTAACGGGGTTTTAAGATCTGCTGCTATGTTGTAGTAATAGCGCGGTAATAGATTTTGACTAAGATTGAAGATTTTTTGTGTGTTCATGATAACCTCATATGTTTTGGTGTGTAAATAAATGAGCCGCGACGGAAGCTGTTCACGGTAAACGAGGTTATAAAAACACGAAAGCCATGAACGGCATGCCACCATCCACGGCTTGGTTAATTAAAAAATTAAATGCTTCAGGAGGGCGGACAAAACACTGTCCACCACCAAGAAGATAGATTTAATATTTATAAATTTGATTTCACGTTTAGAAAATAGAAAAATTATTGATGAATGTCAAATATTTGATATTATTTTAAGATTTAACTATAATAAGGAGAGTTAGAATATAAAACGAGTTTTACTGTTGAAAACGATAATCTTGGATACAACCTATGAAAAATATTAAAATCGTCATCGAACGTCATGAGGACGGATACATCGGGTATCCGATCGGCTTTACTCGCGGCGCAATTGTAGGACAAGGGGATACATATGCAGAAGCCCTTAAGGATACCGAAGGTGCTATCCGATTTTTTGTTAAACATTATGGAAAGAAAAAGTTTTTTGAACATTTAGAAACCGATGCCCCAACACTCGAAGCGTACATAGCAGAGACAAGCGTAGCATTATGAAATTTCCCGTTGATGCTTCACAGCGAGATGTTCTTAAAGCTTTTGGCAAGTTAGGCTTCTTTATTGTACGGAAAGAAAACCATATAATATTAGAGCGGAAAAATAAAGATGGATCAGTTACTCCGTTAGTTTTACCGAATCATCGGACGATTAAAAGCAGTACACTAAGAACAGTCCTGACTCAATCAGGAATCGAGCGTAACGAATTCATCAAAGCTTTTTATGATTAAAAAATAGAACCAACAACCCATAACCATTAACTAAAAATAGCGTAGCCCCGCTTCTTCCGCTATGCGGAATCAGCGGGATTGATCCCGTCATCCTTCGACTTGGCTCAGGATGCCGGGATCAACTTCGGCTGCTGATTCAGCTCGTAAACCAGCCGAAGAATAAATAAATTTACAAGGAATAATTAACTAATAACCAATAACTAACAACTAAAATATTAGCGTAGCTTCGGCTGCTGTCTTCCAGTAAAATACGACAATTACAAAAAGCAAAGACACAGAAGCGAAGGTGCGCCCCGAAAGGGGTGCGCTTCGTTTCATCTTTTGCTTAGGGAGTCGTATCCCGACTGGAAGGGTGAGATGAATGTCGCACCCTTTTTTGTTGTGGATATTCCCTGACTAAAAGAAGCCGATCCAATGTAGAGCGAAGTGCCACTTCGCTCTACGAGACACACCGAAGCTCTGGAACAAAAAACGGAGCTTATGCCATTACAATCTGATGTCCATTCACAATTGAGCGCATTCAAAACTCATGATGACGCTGCAAAATTGTTTAGCTTACTCAACTATGAGTACACTGCACAGACGGTATCACTAAAACGATTTCCTTCTTCTCTCGACGGAAGAATAAACACACTTCAAATACTTGCAGGGCACGAGGATTTCAAAATCTTCCATTGTGAAGTTGACCAGCTTATTCTCGGAGTCGAGCGTCCCATTATCGACAACCTGTTGAAAGACCATCCTTATTCGCTTTTTCTCTTTTCCGACGCTAACAAAAATGCGTGGCATTTCATAAATGTAAAGTATGATGAAGAAGAAACGAGAAGAAAACTCTTCCGCCGCATAGTAATTGGGCCTGATGAACGATTGCATACAGCAGCACAGCGAATTGCCATGCTTGATGTACATAATGATAAGCTCTCATCGTTGGATCTCCAGCAAAAACATGATACGGCATTCGATGTCGAGGTTGTTACAAAAGAATTCTTTAATTCCTTTGTTCAGATGTTTCACCTCTTGAGGGAAGAAATTGAAGAACTGAATCCAAGATACAAAGCAAAGTCGGCTGAATTTTCGCAGTTGCTTCTTAACAGGTTGATGTTTCTATATTTTATACAGAAAAAGGGCTGGTTGGACGGTAACACAAGCTATCTCTACCAGCGATATAGAAAAGGTTATAAGGCTCAGCAAGAAAAGCATACATACTATTCCGAAGTTCTTCTACTCATTTTCAAGAAATTGGCAAATACCGATCTCGAGTTTAAACAGCTTGGCAGTATCCCGTTCCTAAACGGTGGACTATTCGAGTCTGAGCCGTGGGAAGATGTACTAAAAATTAGTAACGGTTTATTCGGCAAACTTTTCAAAGACTTATTCGAGCATTATAATTTCACAGTGCGTGAAGATACAGCGATGGATATGGAGGTTGCCATTGATCCTGAGATGCTTGGGAAAGTTTTTGAAAACTTGATTCTCCAATTAGAAAAAGACCCAACGACTGACTTACGTAAGGCAACAGGAAGCTATTACACCCCGCGTGTCATCGTCCACTTCATGTGCCAACAGTCATTGAAAGAATATCTCATTGAGAATCTAACACCTTACGTCACCCTGAACTTGGTTCAGGGTCTAAGCACCGATACCTCCGCTCAGATTCCGAATCAATCCTTCGCTGCCGCTCAGGAGAGCGTTCGGAATGACGGTAAAGGACTGGGTATGGACGCTGAAAAAAAGCAAATACGGGAAAAGATTGAAAAACTTTTCGCTCTCAATCCAGCTTCTCTATTAACTACAGAAGAAATCTCTTGGCTAAAATCTTCTTTCACACATGACGAAGCAGAACGAATGAAAAACCTTATTTTCAATTGTCGTGTCTGCGACCCGGCAGTTGGCTCAGGTGCATTCGTTGTTGGTATGCTGCATGAGATGGTGGCAATTATTAAGCTACTCGATATGTTGCTTATGGGATTGGGGAAAATACAAGAGCGAAATTACGATTATGAGTTAAAGCGCAAAATTATCGAGTACTGCCTGTACGGTGTGGATATTCAAGAACAAGCCGTACGGATTTGCGAGTTGCGTTTGTGGCTTTCTCTTGTTGTGGATTATCAAGGAATAGATATTCCTCCTCTGCCCAACCTCAGCTACCGGATACGACAAGGGAACAGTTTGATTGATAAACTGTTCGGCTATCCTGTGAATATGAATATTTCTCAAACGACCGAACGAGGCGAAAAGCTCAAGCAACTCATTGACAGTATTCAGAATGATAAACACGCTTATTTCTATGAATCGGATATACAAAAGAAGCGTAAAGCAGAGTTAGGAATACTTGCAAAGCAATGCGACTTAGCTTCAGTATATTTAAAACTTCGACAAGATATAGTCTCATCAGAGCATGAAGCGAAGTATGGCAAAGGACTTTTCGGTTACAAAGAACTGAGAAAAGCTGAACAAGAAGACAAAGAAACATTGCAAAAAGAAATAAAAGAATTAGAAAAACTTATTCTTCTTGCTAAGAACACAAAAGACAAAGTCCTCGCTGTTGAAAAAGGAAAATTGACTGAAGCTGAAAAGACACGGCAATATACCTTATGCCTTCATGTGCGACTCCTCAAGCATGAACATACGGAAATTTGTTTTGAGCAAGAAATGCATAATTTTTGTGGATGCATTCCCAGAAAGAGACGATCCGAACAAGCGTTTGTTCGAAGCCGCTAAGATGTCAACATGCATAGTAATGATAAAAAATATCTACCGATTAAATAGCTTTCCAGTACGAACACACTATTCACGAGTATTTGAGCAAAATATCCGGACGGTCCACCTGGATTGGGTGACCATTCAAGAAATTGACGCCGAGAATTGTTCCATACCTTTGATGACTGACAATGGAATGCGAGTAGTACGCAAAGTCATCAATAATGCAAAGCTACGATTGAAGGATATCGGAAGATGTTATGAGGGCGAGATAAACCTGACATTCCACAAAAAATATATACGTCCTTCAAAAACTGGTAATGCGCTATTGATAAAAGGTGCCGCCATACAGAGATATAGAATTCTCGAAAAAATGAAACAAGGCGAAGTTGAATACCTTGAACAAAAGAGATACATAAGGGATAACGGGGGTCCTAAGTCCAAGCATTTTCGAGAGAAAAGAATTGTAATGCAGGGCATTACGGGAGTGAATGAACATACTAGACTAAAGATGACCATTCTTGATAGCGAAGCATTCTTAGGGAATTCTGCAAACTATATTTTGCTGCGTAGTAAGGATTATTCATATGAGTTCATATTAGGTGTGCTAAACTCTAAGTTGATAAACTGGTATTTCAAGTTATTCAGCACAAACAGTAACGTTAACGGATATGAGATAGACAATATTCCGATTCCTGAATGCGTTATTCAAGATGAGATTACAGAAATTGTTAGTACCATCTTGTCTTTGACTGAAAATCAAGATTACGAATCAGACCCCAAGAAACAAGCAAAAGTTAAGGAACTTGAATTGCAGATGGATCATAAGGTAAACCGAACGTATGGGTTATCGGATGAAGATTTCTTAATAGTGAAAGGACAAGGTTAAGTGCCACAACACGACATCATAGACAACCGCAACGAAAAACTCGTTGAACATATACTCCGCATTTTACCACCGAGTGAGCGGGCGAAGTTTGCAGTGAGATACTATGAGCAGATCCTCTTAATTAGGTAAAAAATGAAGAAAATTCAGGCAAAACCGCTCATACATATAAAATATCACATATTTCACCTAATAAATAGTTTTATGGAATAGTGAAAATACCAATAGAGTGAAAATAGACTTGATTTTCATAGTTTTTCATTATATATTGGTTTTCATAAAAACATGATAACTCGTATATAGTGAAAAAATATCTGAAATATTATGAATGAACAGAAATATCAAGAGAAAATGAAGGAAATCTTGAAACGTGTTTCAGGATTAACAATCATTGGTACAAACGATAAGCCCGAATACGGTAATAGGGTAGCCGACTTCGATGTGATTGGTAATGTTAATGGGAAACCTTTCTATCTTATTGTGGACATAAAGCAAAAAGGAACACCGCTTAGTATCCGTATGGCGATAGAATCCTTACGTAAAATTATTCCGCAAAATAACACAGGGTCGCCTTATGGTGTAGTAGCAGCACCTTTTATCAGTGATATGGGACGAGAGTTATGCCGGGAGGCCGGTGTGGGATGCTTCGATTTAGCGGGAAATTGTTTTCTAAATTTTGGAACTGTCTATTTGGAAATCAAGGGAAATGCAAATCCGTCTCCCTCCGAATTTAAGCTGTCGCTTTTTTCTCCCAAGTCGAGCAGAATCAGTCGGGTTCTCCTTTCGAATGTTACAAAACTTTGGCAGGTACAAGAATTAGCAAAGGAGGCGAACGTAAGTTTGGGACTTGCATTTAAAATAAAAGATCAACTTAAAGAGGAAGGATTTCTGATCGAAGAAAACCGTTTGCTAAAGTTGGTAGCGCCAGAGCGACTTTTAAATGCCTGGACCGAAAGATATTCGTATAAAAGAAATCGCATCTATGAATTTTATTCTAACTCAAATGCTGCAACCATCGAATGGTCAGTACAGGAAAATTGTTCCAACAATAATATAAAGTGTGCCTTAGCATTATTTTCTGGTGCTGCACAAGTTGCTCCGCATGTACGTATGGAAAAAGCGTTCCTCTATGTTGAAAAAGATATAGATCGATTAGTCAAGACATGGGAATTAAAATCCGTTTCATCGGGAGCCAATATTATGTTATTAGTGCCTTACGACAAAAGTGTGTTTTATAAAACACAAAAGATTGGAGAGAATTTAGTTGTATCGAACATACAACTTTATCTCGATCTAAAAAAGTATAAAGGTCGGGGTGAGGAAGCAGCCGAATTTTTGAAACAAGTCAAACTGAACAAGGAATTGGGGATATGAAGGGTTATCACTCAAGGGAAACTGAAGCTGCCCATCGTGTGCTTATCGAGCTAATGCAGATATTGGGAGAGTATCGAGAGAAAATGATACTCATCGGCGGCTGGGTGCCTTACATACACTTCGGCAATAAACATATCGGTAGTCTGGATGTCGATATCGCACTCGATAAGGATACGATATCTGAGAATGTTTATAGCACGATTCGAAAGATACTCGATCATCATAATTACAAACCGGATGACAGTCAGCCATTCATTTTTTATCGAGAGGTAAAAATGGATGAAGGTGAACCGATAAAAGTTGAGATAGATTTTTTAACGGCAGAGTACGGTGGAACAGCTAAAAGTCATCGAACACAGACTATTCAGGATATTAAAGCAAGAAAAGCACGCGGGTCTGATTTAGCATTTGAACACCCAGTGCGTTTAACCGTAACCGGTAAAATGCCAAACGGTGCTGAAAACACAGTAGAATTACGAGTCAGCGGAATATTACCTTTTCTTGTGATGAAAGGAATGGCTCTCTATGATAGGCTAAAAGAGAAAGATGCATACGATATATATTTTTGCTTAACGAATTTTCAAGCCGGATTAATTAGCCTTGCGGACGAATTTCGTCCTCTTACCAATAATAAACTTGTTATTGAAGGTCTTTCGAAAATCAGAAGTAAGTTTATTTCCATAGGATCGCTTGGTCCCATAGCGGTAGCAGATTTTCTCGGCATAGAAACCGGAGAAGAACGAACTCGGATAATCAGACGTTCATTTGAGATGGTTAATGAGTTTCTCGATGATCTAAAAATACAACCTTATTCAAAAGAATGAGAAATCGGTAAAATAAATATTGCAAAAAACCAATGCCACAACACGACATTATAGATAACCGTAGCGAGAAACTCATTGAGCACATTCTCCGTATCCTGCCGTCCAGCGAGCGGGCAAAGTTTGCTGTGGGATATTTCTTTCTCTCCGGTTTTGAACCTCTGAGAAAACAACTTAACGAGGTTGGTGAAATTCGCTTACTCATTGGCAACACAACAAACTATCAAACACTTGAGCAGCTCTCGGAAGGATACAAACGGCTTGAGCTTGTTGAAGAAGCTGAGAAACATGTTAAGTTCCTCAAACGCGCCGATGAGAAGAGAAATATGAATGTAACAGCAGAGAACATCAAAGACGCTGTATCACTTATGGACCAAACAGATGAGCAGGAAGAATTGGTTGCAACTGTTGCCTCGCTTATTAAACAAAAGAAACTTAAGGTCAAAGTCTTTACGCGGGGACGGCTTCATGCTAAGGCATATATCTTCGATTACAAGCAGGACGGTCGGTATGAGAAAGGTATAGCAATAGTCGGCTCGTCAAATCTAACGCTCTCTGGTATTTCGCACAACACAGAATTAAACGTGGTCGTACATGGCAAAGATAATCATACCGATTTATCGCGATGGTTTGATGACCTGTGGAATGAATCGAAAGATTTCGATGAAGCACTTATGAACGAACTCAAAGCATCGTGGGCTTTAGCTCCCGTTCGTCCGTATGATATTTACATGAAAACACTCTATGAATTGGTGCGAGACCGACTTGAAGAAGGTGAAGCCGCAGATATACTTTGGGATGATGAAATTACTACAAAGCTTGCAGATTTCCAGCGAGTAGCGGTAAAACAGGCGGTTCAACTTATCAGAGAATATTCAGGTTGCTTTGTGTCCGACGTAGTTGGTCTTGGTAAGAGTTTTATTGGTGCAGCAATCGTAAAACATTTTGAGCGAACCGACCACATTCGCCCGCTCATCATTTGTCCGGCGACTCTTGTAGAAATGTGGGAAGGATACAATGAAACCTACCAACTTAATGCTCGTGTCTTGTCAATGGGAATGCTTAGAGAATCGGAGGAACAAGGTAGGAATATTCTCCTCGATGATGTAAAATATCGTGACAGAGATTTTATACTAATCGACGAAAGCCACAACTTCCGCCATCATACAACTCAAAAGTACGAAATTCTTCAAGCTTATCTCAGTGCTGGCAGGAAACGCTGTGTATTTCTCACTGCCACACCGCGAAACAAAGCTGTAACCGATGTTTACAATCAGATAAAGCTTTTCCATCCTGATGATAAAACCGATCTTCCTATCGATCCTCAAGATTTAAAAAAGTATTTCGGTTTGATAGAAAAGGGTGAAAAACGGCTACAAGATTTACTGGTGCATATTCTCATCCGCCGCACACGAAATCATATACTTAAATGGTACGGCTTCGATAGTCAAACTCACCAACCAATTGATCCTAATCGTTTTGAAGAATATCGCTCAGGTAAACGCCGCGCTTATGTAATGGTTGGCGGAAGACATCAATTCTTCCCGAAGCGTGAGCTTGAAACTATAGAATATAGCATCGAAAAAACTTACAACGGATTGTATCAACGTCTGCGAGGTTATCTTGGAAGACCAAAGAGCCAACGAAAAATTAATACTTCAAAGGAATTAATCTATGCTCGTTACTCTTTGTGGGATTATGTAGTGTCTGAAAAACAGAAGAAACAACCTTACATTGACCTACATCGCGCAGGTGCAAATCTTTTCGGATTAATGCGAACCCTGCTTTTCAAACGATTCGAATCGAGCGTTTATGCTTTCAGGGAAACGCTAAAACGAATGATTCGGATTCACGAAGCTTTTTTGAAATCATTGGACAAAGGTATTGTCCCTGCAGGCGATGAGGCACAGGCGATATTGTATGAGTCTGACAATTACGAAGAAGCCGATCTATACGATGCTCTGACGGCAGCCAGCGAGAAATATAAGATTGAGGATTTTAATAAAGATAAACTAATACGAGACGTTAAGCATGATCTGGGATTTCTACAGGAAATGCTCGATCACGTAAAAGATATAACACCGGAAAAAGATGCAAAACTACAGACGTTATTAAAATGGTTACGCAAGGACGCTTTATCGAAAGGAAAGCTCATCATCTTTACACAATTCGCAGACACTGCACGTTATTTATTTGAGAACCTTAATCCAGGTTCGAAAGAAAAAGATATTGAAGTTATATACAGCGGCGATAAAAGTAAAGCGAAAGTTGTAGGTAGATTTGCACCCAAAGCAAATCCCGATTATAAATTCTCAAAAGGTGAAATGGAAATCAGATTGCTCGTTGCGACTGATGTTCTATCAGAAGGGCTTAACCTTCAGGATTGCGATAAGATGATAAATTATGATTTACACTGGAATCCAGTCCGGCTCATTCAAAGATTTGGCCGTATTGATCGTATCGGTTCTGAAAGCGAAGTCGTATGGGGTTACAACTTCCTGCCGGAGACCGAGCTTGAACGAACGCTCGGCTTGCATGCAACGCTACATAATCGTATTCAGGAAATCCATGACACTATCGGTGAAGATGCACAAATACTCGATAAGACGGAGCTATTAAATGAAGAAGCTATGTATGCTATTTACGAAAAGAAAACTGATCAACTCAATCTATTTGAGGAGGAAGGAGAAGTATCAATCGACTTGAATGAAGCTGAAGAAATTATGAGGCAACTTCGTAAAGAGAATTTTACTGAGTTTGAGCGTATTGAGCAACTAAGAGATGGTGTCCGTGCTTCCAAAACCTCCAAGGCGGATGGTACTTTTGTATTTTGTAAGTCGGGTTCCTATAAGCAGCTTTTCTTGACTGATTCAACTGGAAATATTATCTCTCGAGATATTCCCAAAATTCTTGGTCTTCTTAAATCTGGTGATCGTGAACCGGGTAAACCGCTTTCGAAGAACCACAACAAGACAGTAATGCGAGTCAAGAAAGCCTTTGATGAAGAAGTGAAACAACGCGCTACTGAACGTGAACAGTTATCTTCACTCACTCATGCTCAGAGATATGTAATCAGAGAATTACGGGTAATGTTCCAACTATCCGATGATGAAGAAACGAAAGCTCAGATAAATATTCTCGACAAAGCCTTCAGGAAATCACAAACAGTTGCTGTACAGAGGGAATTAAATCTTCTACGTAGAAATGGAATAATTGGAAAACCATTACTAAAATCTCTCACAAGAATATATCACCAGCATAAGGTTCAACAAAGGATTGAATTGATTGAGCAAAGTTCTAATCCAAGCGAAGATATACCGAGGATTGTTTGCAGTGAGGGATTGTGTAGTTGAATACCCGCTAAAGAACAACAACCCTACAAGAATAAACACTGGTATCAAAAACGGCAATGAATATTTTTCTTATAGATCTTTATATGAGGCAACGATTATCTTTCCCTTAGATTTTTGATGAGTCAAAACAACTTCTTGCTTGTCTTGATTACATTCCTTATTTTATGTAAAATTAAAATGTTTAAAAATAACAACAATATCAGGCCGAAAACACGTGAACGATTATTTCTATTAGACGGTAGCGCCCTCGCTTACCGTGCTTACTATTCTTTCATCTCACGACCTCTGATAACATCAAAAGGCGAACATACTAGTGCAGTTTACGGTTTTGTAAACGCTTTGATGAAAATATTAGACGAGGAAAAACCCGACCACATCGCGGTCGTGTTTGATAGACCGGAGCCAACGTTCCGCCATAAAATGTACGAGCCATATAAAGCCACCCGGCAAAAAATGCCCGAAGATATGGCTTCACAATTTGCACGACTACGAGAAGTTGTAGAAGCTTTCAACGTTCCGATACTTGAAATGGCAGGTTACGAAGCTGACGATATTATGGGAACACTCGCACACAAAGCCGAGAAGGAAAGCATTGAAACCTATTTAGTAACAAGTGATAAAGACTTTATGCAGTTAATCTCTCCACTGACAAAAATTTATAGACCTGGCAAGAGCGGCGACGAGTGGGAAATAATCGATTTTGAACACGTGGAAGAAAAGTTCGGTGTTACTCCCGATAAAGTTGTGGAAGTATTAGGACTGACGGGTGATAAATCGGATAACGTCCCTGGCGTGCCGGGTATTGGCGAGATGACTGCAATCCCGCTTGTTCGTGAATATGGTACGATTGAAAATATTTTGGAGAACATAGACAAGATTTCAAAGCCGGCACTTCAACAGAAATTAAGAGAGAATAAAGAAATAGCCCTCCTATCCAAAACACTTGTTACCATTGATACGAATGTCCCCATTGCTGTGGATATTCATAACCTCAAGGCTCAAAAAAAAAATATCGCTAAACTTACAGAGCTTTTTACCGAATTAGAGTTTAAATACCTCATCCGTAAACTTACATCAATAAAATCGGAAACCTTACGAACATTACCAACGGAAGAGGAAATTACAAAAGCTATCACAGATATTACAACAGACCAACATCAATATCATATTATCACAACAGATAAGGAACTAAAAGATTTAGTACAAAAGTTAAAAGCTTCAAAATATTTTGTATTCGATACAGAAACCACAAGCACAAATCCTTTGATAGCAGAGTTAGTCGGCTTATCGTTTTCTATGAAACCAAGCGAAGCGTACTACATCCCAATAAAAAGCGACAATATTGAGAAGGACAATGTCATCTTAAATAACACTGTTTTTCAAAAATCTCTTTTCGATGATCATCCGAGAACAAATCCGAAATCCCAAATCCGAAATCCGAAATCCGATCTTATCGGTTTTGATTTTTCCAAAATCCTAAATTTACTTTCTCCTATTTTTTCAAATGAATCAATTTCTAAATGCGGGCAGAATATTAAGTATGATCTGATTGTACTCAAACAGAATGGACTTGAAACTGCAGGAACTTGTTTTGATACAATGATCGCAAACTACATTCTTCGCCCCGATGGGCGACACAATTTAGATTCTATGGCGTTAGAACATTTGAACTATAAAACCATTACGTTCGAAGAATTAGTCGGAAAAGAAAAAGATATCAGGCAGATCGACGTCGAGAAAATTGCTGAATACTCGGCAGAAGATGCAGATATTACATTTAGACTTTATGAAATCTTAAACAAGAAACTTCAAGATGATAACTTATTAAAAATTTCGAACGATATCGAATTCCCATTAATTGAAGTTCTTACCGAAATGGAATTCGCGGGGGTAAAATTAGATACTCCATTTCTGAAATTACTTTCAAAAGAACTTGAGGGAATATTAGAAAAAACCATAGAAGATATTTATCATCTCGCAGGAAAGAAGTTTAATATTAATTCCACGCAGCAACTCGGAATAATTTTGTTCGAAGATTTAAAACTTCCTACAGGTCGAAAAACTAAAACCGGTTTTTCAACAGACGTCGGTGTTTTGGAAAGTCTTAAACATCAACATCCGATAGTCGATAAATTGTTGGAATACCGAACAGTATCGAAAATTAAATCAACTTATGTGGATGCTCTGCCGGAATTGATAAATCAGAAATCGGGACGCCTACACACATCATTCAATCAAACAATCACTACCACAGGGCGCTTATCGAGCAGCAATCCGAATCTGCAAAATATTCCTATACGCAGCGAGCTAGGGCGCGAAATTCGCAAAGCATTCATCCCGCAAGACGATAAGTGGACAATTTTATCGGCAGACTACTCGCAGATAGAGTTACGAATAATGGCACATATCTCGAACGATCCCGGATTAACTGAAGCTTTCAATGCGGGAGAAGATATCCACGCATCGACGGCTGCAAAAATATTTGGCTATGAATTAAACGATTTTAAATTGTTACCGAAAGAAACTAAACAAGAGATGCGGCGAAAAGCAAAAGAGGTGAATTTCGGAATTATGTACGGACTCGGATATTTTGGATTAGCAAACAGGTTGGATATTCCGAAAGAGGAAGCACGTGCTATTATTGCAAAATATCACAAACGTTTCCCGAATGTAAAACTTTATATGGAAGAAACTATTAATAAAGCTAAACGCGATGGTTATGTTGAAACCTTATTGGGCAGGCGTCGTTATCTTCCCGACATAAAAAGCCGCAATCAAAATATCAGAAACAACGCTGAGCGGCAGGCAATCAATATGCCTATTCAGGGAACTGCGGCGGATATGATTAAGTTAGCAATGATTAGAATCCATCGCAAAATATCAAACCAAAAAATCAGAATGTTACTACAAGTTCACGATGAGCTTGTTTTCGAAGTGAAAAATAGTTTTGTGGAAAATGCTAAAATATTGATTGTGGAAGAAATGAAAAATGCACTCCCGCTGAATGTCCCATTAGAAATTGAAGTGGGATTCGGGAAGAACTGGTTCGAAGCACACTAATATACTTTTCTTAAACATCTAATCGTTTCTGTTTGCGTTTAAGAATTAATCCCGCACCTAATATTATCAATATTATGGGCCAATAATTTTTTATGTAATACAAAACATCCCACCGGTTCAAATATCCGATTTCAGCAAGAATTAATAAACCGCCGATTACAAAAAAGATGATTGATAAAATAAAGGAACTATATTCCCTGAAATTATTTACAAACATCATTAGAAAAGCGAAACCGAATATTATAAATACCGCGGGTAAAAATATACGATGGGGCATTTCGATTAAGTTAAATGAATGAATAATAAAAGAAATTCCGGTTAAAAACAGCGCAGTTCCCCAAAATACTTTACCGTTGCTGTTAGTTGCGAAACCCCGTATAGTTATAATAAATCCCCATAAAGCAAGTGCAATCCAAATAATTTGATAGAATCGGATATTAATTAAACCGGTTTGATGAATGAGTAAAGCAACACCCAAAAAGATTAGAATTATTCCATTCCAAGGATATTTATTTTGATGACCCATTTTTATTTTCCTTATTTATTTTTTCCATGAGGCATTGCGATTGCAAGAACAATATACAATAAAATACCTAATCCAAATGAGCTTAGAGTTAATAACACAAATATGAGTCGAACGATTGTAGGATCGATATCAAGGTATTCAGCTAATCCGCCACAAACGCCCGCAATCTTTTTATTTTCTATTGAACGTCGAAGAATTTTTGAAGCAGGACGGGGTGTTTCTTGCTGCGACTCAATTACAGGTTCAGTTGAAGGTTGAGTTAAAGGTTTTTCCGGAGTTCTGAAATAATTCATAACTAACATTACGCCGATAACAATTATTATCAATGGAACAATTATTTTCCAATCAAATATATCCCAAAATTCAAACCAGTGGAATAATGGTAGCAACTCCATATTTGAAAGCAATAACAAAGCTCCGATAAAGATAAGAATAATCCCCCAAACTTGAGCGGAGCTTTTTTTGACTGGCACTCCTGTATGGCAGGGGTTTAAAGGCATCATTATCCACGCTACTATATAAATAATTATTCCCGACCCACCAAGAAACAATAAAATTAATAAAAGTAAACGAATTATCAGCGGGTCAACATCTAAATATTCTCCTATACCACCGCAAACACCGGCAATCCAACGGTTTTGCATCGACCGATGCAAACGCTTTACTCCTTTTGTACCATTTTCCATAATCAGTCCTTGATAATTAATTTATAAAACTTACGCAGCATTAGTTTTATTGTTTCAAATAAAAAGCCACAACTTAAGAACTAAGCTATGGCTTGATAATTAGCATATAGAGTTTAATTTAAACTTCCATAATTTCTTTTTCTTTGTGTGTAACGAGTGAGTCAATTTCTTTAATATGTTTATCGATGAGTTTTTGGACATCATCTTCTCCCCTTTTTCTTTCATCTTCAGAAAAATGTTCTTCTTTCTCAGATTTTTTCAGATGTTCAATCGCATCACGCCGGACGTTTCGGAGGGAAATTTTTCCATCTTCAGCAAATTTTTTGATTAATTTTACAAGCTCTTTACGGCGTTCTTCGTTTAACGGTGGAACAGGCAAGCGAATTACAGTTCCATCGTTTGCAGGATTCAATCCGATATTTGCAGCGAGAATTGCTTTCTCGATAGGACCAATCATCCCTTTGTCCCACGGAGTTACAGTTATCATTCGGATATCCGGAGTACCAACAGTGCCAACTTGATTAAGAGGCATTAAAGAACCAAAATAATCTATTTTGATCCCGTCGAGCAGAGTTGTAGTAGCTTTACCGGTGCGGATTTTTATAAATTCCTGCCTTACAACTTCTACGGCTTTTTTCATTTTGTTTTCGGTTTCCCGTAAAATATCTTTAACCATTTTTACTCCAAAATTTGTTCGACAATATTTTATATAGATTCAATTTTAACATTCTGAACCAGAGTACCAATATTTTCACCCATTAAAAGTTTTTTTAAATTTCCCGGTGTGTTCATATCAAAAACAATTATTGGAAGTTTATTTTCCCGACATAGTGTTATCGCTGTTAAATCCATAACTTTCAAGTCTTTATTTAAAATATCTAAATATGAAATATTTTGAAATTTAATAGCGTTCGGATTTAATTCAGGGTCAGAATCATAAACACCTTGAACGCGCGTGCCTTTCAATATTACATCGGCTTGTATTTCGATTGCTCTTAAAGCTGCGGCAGTATCGGTTGTGAAATACGGGTTTCCTGTCCCGGCGCCAAAAATCACAACTCTTCCCTTTTCAAGATGCCTGATTGCCCGCCTGCGGATGAAGGATTCGGCGATTTGCTCCATCTTAATGGCGCTTAATAATCGTGTATAAATTCCTATATGTTCGAGGGCACTTTGTAGTGCTAACGAATTTATAATAGTAGCTAACATCCCCATCTGATCGCCTGTTACTTTATCGATACCATCCGATGAATTTCCGACACCGCGATAAATATTACCACCACCGATGACTATTCCTATTTCGACATCTAAATCTCTAACACTTTTAATTTCTTCTGCATACTTTTGCAAAACCTCGGCATCAATTCCAAATTCTTTTTTTCCCATCAACGATTCGCCGCTCAACTTTAAAAGAATGCGTTTGTATTTCATTATTTCTTTCCTTGATTGTATATATAATTAAAAGTTAAAAAAAATCCGCTTGTTAGCGGATTTTTAAGTTTATTATTTTTCTTCACCAAGTTGAAATCTTTCGAAAGACTTTATCGTCAAACCGGAACTACTTTCTGTCAGAACATCTTTAATAGTTTTGCTTGAGTCTTTAATAAATACCTGTTCGGACAAGCAAACATCCTGATAATATTTTTCTAACTTACCGTTGGCAATCCGTTCAATTATCTGATCGGGTTTCCCTTCGTTGCGGGCTTGCGTGCGGTAAATCTCGAGTTCACGTTGAATAACATCGTGCGATACCTGATCACGCGAAATATACAACGGGTTCATCGCGGCAATTTGCATTGCAATATCGCGTCCAATTTGGAGTGCATTGCCGGGGGTACTTGACAATTCAATAAGAACTCCGATTTTATTTCCCATGTGCGTATAAGATGCAATAAAACCGTTTTCTGTTTGATGCATTTTGTAACGACGAATTTCGATACGTTCACCAATTTTAGCCATCATATCGTTTAAATGCTGGGAAATAGCTTTTCCTGAATCGTCGGTTACATCTAGAAGTTGTTCAAGAGAAACAGGCTTTTTAGATGAGATGATATTTGCAGCCAATTCTGAGAAGGTAACAAAATCATTCCCTCGTGCAACAAAATCGGTTTCACAATTTATCTCTACAATAATTCCGAAATCGTTTTTTCCATTAACGCGTGTAACAATTGTTCCTTCTTTGGCAGCTTTGTCGGCGCGCTTTTGTGCTGTAGCCGCACCTTTTTTTCTGAGATATTCAATAGCTTTATCTAAATCGCCGGTTGTTTCTTCGAGAGCCTTTTTACAATCCATCATTCCGGCTCCGGTTTTATCTCTTAATAATTTAACAAGTTCACTAGTTATTGCCATTATCGTTTATCCTTCTTTTCCTGTTGCGTTTGTATCGGCGCCTTCAGACTGTGCAGATATCATTTCTTTCCCCTCATTAACAGCATCAGCCATAACTTTTGTAATTAATTGAACCGATTTAATTGCATCGTCATTTGCTGGAATCGGATAATCAATCAGAGTTGGATCGACGTTGGTATCAACCATAGCAAAAACCGGAATGCGTAAACGTTTCGCTTCAGCAATTGCGATGGCTTCTTTTTTAATATCAACAACAAAAAGAGCTCCCGGTAAGCGTGACATATTTGCAACACCAGAAAGAACTTTTTGTAATTTCTCTTTTTCGCGGTCGATGAATAAAATTTCTTTCTTAGTAATTTTATCGAACGTACCGTCTGTTTCCATTTTTTCAATATTATTGAGGCGTTTTACGCTTTTGCGGATGGTAGTAAAATTAGTCAACATTCCGCCGAGCCATCTTTCTGAAGCATGAAACTGACCGCATCTGTCGGCTTCTTCACGAATCACAGTTTTGGCTTGTTTTTTTGTTCCGACAAACAAAACACGTTTCCCTTCGGAAACTAATTTTGCGAGTGCATTACCTGCCTGATCTATTAATTGTTGTGATTTTTTCAAATCGATTATATGAATCCCGTTCCGTTCCATAAAAATGAAAGGTTTCATTTTGGGATTCCATCGGTGGGTCAAATGCCCGAAATGGGCTCCTGCATTAAGCAGGTCAGTTAATTCTACACGAGGCATAAAATTATTACTCCTTTTTATTTTTGTTATACTTCTACCGGCTTCAACTTTTTCAGAGATTCCGCTCATATCGGGCGGGACACAGTCTAAAAAATCCGACGGTATGCTTGATTTAAAAAATTAACGTTTCGAGAACTGGAAGCGCTTGCGTGCTTTTTTCTGTCCATACTTTTTACGTTCCACCATACGGGGATCACGAGAAAGCAGTCCGGCAGTCCTGAGCGGTATCCTGTTTTCTTCATTCAACTCGAGTAACGCACGAGCTACGCTTAGTTTTAAAGCGCCCGCTTGTCCACTCACACCGCCACCTTGTACCGTTGCTCGGATATCGTATTTCCCGCCGCTCTCAGTTACTTCGAATGGCAATAAAATATCGCGACGATGAGTATCGACTGGAAAAAATTTTTCCATGGGTTTGTTGTTTACTAAAAATTCGCCTGTGCCCGATTTTAGTACAACCCGTGCAACTGCGTTTTTTCTTCTTCCTACTGTTATGATGTTTTGCATCTATAATTCCTTATATATCCAATTTTTCTGGGGTTTGTGCTGAATGGGGATGATTAGGTCCTACATACACTTTTAGTTTTGATGCTACCCTTTTACCTAACCTGTTATGGGGAATCATTCCTTTTACAGCATGATAAATTACTTTTTCGGGTTTGGTTTTCATCATATCTTTGAAATCCTCAAAGATTGCTCCGCCCGGATATCCGGTATAATGAAAATACTTTTTTAATTCCGGTCGCCGACCAGTTAATTTAATTTTATCGGCATTCACCACAATTACAAAATCGCCAACATCTGAATTGGGTGTAAAAGTAGGGCGGTGTTTCCCACGTAAGATATGGGCAACCTTACTTGCCAAGCGTCCTAATGTTTTTCCGTCTGCATCCACAAGGAACCATTTTTTGTTCATTTCTTCACTTGTAAAGAAATGTGTTAATTTTTCATTTAGTGCCACTATAAAATCTCCATATTATGTGCTGATTTAAGCATTATTGATTTAAAAGCTATCAAATTTACCAAATATTTCTGTAATAGTCAACAAATTTGAAAAACAATATTACTTGATAATGATTTTATTATTACATAAATTGGCATTGCATTAATAATTGTTTTAACTATGATCGAGACTTACCTTAAAGAAATAGCTACGAAAACTAAAAGAGGTGATGCAAGAGAAGAGTCTTACTACTCAATCCTGGAATCATTTCTAAAGGAATACTCACAAACAAAACTTAAAAAGAGAATCGAGGTTACTGTTCTACCCAAAAAAACAGAAGCTGGTAATCCCGATTTTCGTATTTGGGATGGTAAGCATTCCCAAGTAGGATATATTGAAGCCAAACCGCCCCACGCAAATCTGGATGATATCGAAGAATCGGAACAGTTGCAGCGCTATATCGAAACTTTTCCAAATCTCATACTCACGAATTTCTATGAATTCCGCCTTTACCGACGTGGCAAATTATTGACGTCAGTCTTACTGGCACGACCGTTCATTGCGGCAAAAGGAAAAATTATACCACCAGCCGAGCATACAATAGAATTCTTTGCGTTGTTAGAAAAGTTTTTCCAATTTTCGATCCCAGAAGATTTCACTGCCGAAACGCTTGCACGGGAGCTTGCGAGCCGTACACGTTTTCTCCGCGATCAGGTAATAACAGCAGAGCTACGTGAAGCATCGACACCTGGAGCGAAGAAGATTCTCGGATTTTACGAGGCGTTTCAAAAACATCTTATTGCAAATCTTAAACCGGAACAATTTGCAGACCTTTATGCGCAAACGATTACGTATGGATTGTTTGCTGCACGAACGAGAGCAAACGGTGCATTCGACCGAAAGACCGCATACGATTTGATTCCAAAGACAATCGGCATTCTGCGGGAGATATTTCATTTCATTTCGTTCGATCCACCAGAGCAATTGCAAGCCACAGTCGATGATATCGCTGAAGTTCTTGCTGCTGTTGATGTGAAGAAAATTCTACACCAGTATTACGATGAAGGCAAAGGAAGCGATCCGATTTTTCATTTCTATGAAACGTTCCTTGCTGAGTACAATCCGCAAGAACGTGAACGAAGAGGAGTATATTATACACCTGAGCCGGTCGTTTCGTACATCGTCCGTTCGCTCAATATAATCCTTAAAGAAAAATTCGGGCGCGAAGATGGATTTGCTACTCCAAGCGTAACAGTACTTGACCCTGCCGGCGGAACATTGACATTCCTTGCGGAAGCAGCGAAGCTTGCAGTTGAAGAATATGTTTCGAAGTACGGCGATGGCTCTCGACGGCAGTTTATTGAAGACCACATCCTGAAACATTTCTACGCCTTCGAGCTGATGATGGCTCCGTACGCTGCCGGGCATTTAAAGATGGGTTACCTGCTCGAAGAATTGGGGCACAAGCTGAGCGGTGATGAGCGATTTCAATTTTATTTGACGAACACGTTGGAGATGGAAGAGCTTACACAGACTTCGCTGCCGGGAATGTCATCACTCTCGGAAGAATCACATCTTGCAGGAGAGGTAAAGAAGAAACAGCCAATTCTCGTTGTGCTTGGCAATCCTCCCTACTCCGGGCACTCCGTTAACAAAGGCGAGTGGATTTCTGAACTCATAGAAACCTACAAGAAAGTGAACGGTGAACCGCTCGGTGAGAAAAATCCAAAATGGTTACAGGATGATTACGTAAAGTTCATACGATTTGCACAGTGGAAGATTGATCAGATAGGTGAAGGCATACTCGGTTTTATTACAAACCACAGTTATCTCGATAATCCAACGTTCCGTGGTATGCGGCAATCTTTGATGAACTCGTTTGATGAGATTTATCTTCTCGATTTGCACGGTAACTCGTTGAAGAAAGAAAAAGCTCCCGACGGCTCGAAAGACGAGAACGTTTTCGACATACAGCAAGGTGTTGCTATTGGATTGTTTGTAAAGAAGAAAAAGT
This sequence comes from Bacteroidota bacterium, assembly GCA_030017895.1. NCBI lineage: Bacteria > Pseudomonadati > Bacteroidota > Bacteroidota bacterium. Next base: position 28,663 of record JASEGV010000008.1, read on the forward strand.
ACAAAGGTGAGAAGAAAATATTCCACGCAGATTTATGGGGACTAAGAGAACAAAAATATAAGAAGTTAACCACTGTTAACCTCAAGACGGTAAAGTGGAAGCAATTACAACCAAGTTCACCCTTATACTTGTTTGTGCCGAGAGATGAGAAACGTTTAATCAAATATCAATCGTATCCGAGCATACCGGAAATCTTCCCCGTAAATAGTGTTGGAATAGTTACTGCGAGAGATAGCTTTGTGATTGATTTTGATCGCAGAGAACTCGAAAGGAGAATTGCCCAATTCAGGGAATCTTCGTTAGAAGATATCTTTGTAGAAAAAACATATGACTTAAAAGATACAGGCGCATGGAAATTACGTGATGCAAGAAAAGTGTTGTCTAAAGATGAAGATTGGAAAGATCATTTCACCAGATTGCTTTACAGACCGTTTGATATACGTGAGATATTTTATCATGATGCTCTCGTTGACCGTTCCAGAAAAGAAGTTATGCAGCATATGCTGGAAAAGAATGTTGGATTGATTACCCGGAGACAAATGTTGCCTGGTCTGCCATGTAATTACTTTTTTGTTTCTGATTCCTTGATTTCCGACGGAGTGATACGTTCTGATAATAGAGGGGGTGAATCATTATTTCCACTTTACCTTTATCCAGAACGAAAGAAAAGCAAGTCCGGCAGCGGAATGACCATGATGTTATTCGAACCAGAAGTACCTTACGGAACTGGGAAAAGAGTTCCCAATATCGCTCCTAAGATTTTTGAAACACTACAATTAGCATACAAGCGAAAGCTAAGTCCGGAAGATATTTTTTATTACATCTACGGCGTGTTGTACTCGAATGCTTACCGCCAAAAATACGCAGAGTTTTTGAAGACAGATTTCCCAAGAGTACCGTTTACATCAAATTACAAAGTATTTAAGTCGTTCGCAGAAAAAGGAGAAGAACTTGTTGCGCTCCATCTTCTAAAATCAAAGAAGCTCGGTAAACCAATTACTCACTGTGAGGGCGAAGGAGATAACAGAGTTGAGAAAGTAACCTACGATGATAAGAAGAAGCGAGTATATTTTAATCCGTCGCAATACTTTGCCGGTGTTGCAAAAGAGGTATGGGAGTATCATATCGGCGGTTATCAGGTTGCTGAGAAGTGGCTGAAGGATAGAAAAGGAAGAGTCCTTTCATCCGAAGAAGTGAGCCATTATTGCAAAGTTGTTACCGCTTTGGCACAGACGATAAAACTTCAAGGGGGATTGGATGAGTTGTTTAAAGAAGTTGAGAAAAATACCCTCAACCATTAACCTATTTATTTACAACATTTGCTTTTCAGCACGGTAGGATGACCTGATTCGATGTGTTTGAAGCCCAAGTTAATGCCTCTTTCTTTAATTTCTTTGAATTCGTTTGGATGAACAAAACGAGTTACAGGTAAATGTTCTTTCGTCGGCTGCAGGTATTGTCCGATAGTCAGTATATCGCAATGAACTTTCCGTAAATCGTTCATCACTGAAATTACTTCCTCTATCGTTTCGCCCAAGCCGACCATTAAACCCGACTTCGTAGTGAAACCTCGTTTCTTCGCACGTTTGAGAAGTTCGAGTGACCGTTCATATTTTGCTTGCGGACGATGACGGGTTTGAATGTCTTGAAGTTGCTCACGACAGCCAACGCATTAAATAATATTGCTTTGATTTTAGACGAGGCTATCTCGCTCGCTTTGGAGTAGATTTTTACATGAGGCAACGGGATTGGTCCGCAAACATTCTTTGAAGCATATAACGTTCTGATTCAGGATAGTAATCCAAAAGATTTTTACCAATATCATAATTCCCGAAAATTTTTCTTACTACATCGCTTGTAAGAAATGTTCTTAGTTTCGAACGCATTACATTATTATCTTGTTTTGTAATTTTCGCCAATATATTTATCATATCTATTCCTTTTGGTCTATCAATTTGTCGTATTTCTCTTAAAAAATTCTTTATTACTTCAGTACCGAAGTCCTCCTCAATTTTTAACCAGAAATATAAAGCCAACTTATAAGCAATTGGGTCGATAGGTAATAACGGGCGTTCACTCGCTAACTCCCATGAAGCAAGATCAAATGTAATTATATTCTTATTTGGAAATTGTGTATTTATGTGTTTTTCAAAATTTTCCTTTACCCGCTTTAGGTCATCGATCAAATCTATTTTTTTCTTTTCTTCAAAAGTTAGATTTTCAATAAATTTAAATGCTATGTACTCGGCAAGTCCATCCTGTACCCATCTTACCTTAGTATCACCAAAATAAATATTTTCAGCAATGGTATTTTCAGCCCATTCATGTACTGTTACATAATAATAATCAAAAGGATAATCATCAATAATTGAATAAGGCCAAACCAAATAATTTTTGAGATTTTCTGGCAAAAGGTAATCAGAAATTACCAAAGGTTTCTTTTTTTGACTAAGTACAATCGCAAATTGTTTAGGTTCAGTTCCTGTGATGGATTTAATAATTTCTCTCATTCTTGGTAAATAATCTGCTATTTCTAATGCAAAATTTTTGTACCCATCCGGGAAAAAAATAATCTCATTCTTAATTTTATGACACAAAAGATTTTCGATATTGATAACATTAATAGTGGTTGCTTCAACTGGATAAGAATCAAATGTTAACGTCAATTTTGCTGAAGTTCTTAGAATATATTCACCTTTTCTATCAATATATGGTTCAGAATTAATAAAATTAGCGTTAAAATATATTAGCAATTCTCCATTATTATCCGTTCTTAAAGAATACTCTCCACAATTAGTAGCCCACAAAAGATCGACACTTTGCGCTATTTTCTTGTCAGAAAGGTCTGTAAGATAAACTAAAAAAGGTAATCCAGCAATAGGTGAAAAATCAATTAAATTGAATCTATCAATTAAATCTCTTTTAAGAGACCTGCCGAAATTAAATGCATAATTTCGCACCATTGGGTAGTAATCTAGTGTGATTTTATCTTTTACTTCGATACGAATTTGATACAAAGGATTTTCGGCTGCTAGATACGGATTGGTTTCATAAAATCTAACATCTCCAGAGAAAATTGTATTACCATTGAAATCTGTACTAAAAACTTTTAAAAAACAATCCGTCTTTAAAATTATTCTCGCATTTTTTATTCCTCTTCCATTTGAATCTACAACGGTAATACTTAAAAAAATATTTTGATTTTCACCAATATAACTATTTAGATTAATCGAACGTTCTTCGAAACCATACGGTAATTCCCACTTTAGTTGATTTAGCCTTGTATACGGTTGCTCGTTAATATAGTAACAACAATTAAAAATTAAGGTGAAGATAATGAAAAAATATTTAATATTAGATTGAAATATCAATAATGATCTTATGTTCATAACTTTTATCTGAACGCCTTATCTTATATTCGTTAGTAAAAATTATAGTTGGTTTTGGTTTACCAACAAGCAAACCATCAAATTTTATATTTATCATGTAATATCGATTACTAGCAGCCTCAACAGCCTGGAGAAATTTTTTCCAAAACCTATCTGGTATATCAAATAATAATTTAATTTGCTCTTCACTCAAATCAAAATTATTCTTAATATAATTTATAGCATTAATACTATATTGTTTACTTTCAAGCTGCAAGGTAACATCTTACTGTTATTCTTGGATATTCTATACAACTCGGAATATGTCCCCATTCAATTCTAGCCTCACTTCTAACACAAGCATCCCTATATATACCAGGGTTCTCATTCGCAAAATTTCCAATATCCACATAAATGGGAATATCATACTCTAGAGCATGGGCAATATTGTTACCGATGCTTTTTGTGACAGATGCAGGTAAATCTCTATATTAATTGTCTTTGTTGATCAGATAACCTGAAATTATTTTCTATAAAACTAACTAAGCTTTCGCGAAGTTGTTTTATAACATCATCTTTTAATGATTGATTTTCTAAAATATCCTTATAAAATATGCTAATTCCTTTATTACTAAAATCATATGTTGCCATATCACACCTCTGTAATTTATTTTTATAAATTAATTAAAATTCATTGTTAAAATATAAATTAAATGATTAAAAGTCAAGTTTTCAACTGGGGTGCACCAAGACATCGTTACCAGCTAATATTGTCAAAGCAAATTAAAAAAGCCAGTATTATATTTTCGTTAAAAAAGTATTGGCAAAAATCAAATGAAGCACCTCTTCCATAAGGTGACCTTAAATTAGCGCCATTATTATTCTTATAAATCTTTATATTTTCGCATATGGTTTCTCTCAAATATGATTTGCCTTTGTTATTCAATGGCATTAGAATATCCTAAACCTTCTACCTAAATTTAATAATCTTTAATTTCATACAGTTGTTAACATCCTTGTAAATCGTTTATTTAAACACTCTCTCCGCCCTATATGAGCTCCTGACCAACGGCCCCGCCTCTACATGTTTAAAACCCATCTCCAAACCTTTATCGTTTAGCATCCTGAATTCATCCGGATGGACGAAACGATCAACTGGTAAATGCTCTTTTGTTGGCTGCAGATATTGTCCGATAGTCAGTATATCGCAATGAACTTTCCGTAAATCGTTCATCACGTCAATTACCTCATCTAAGTTCTCGCCGAGTCCTAACATCAATCCCGACTTCGTTGTAAATCCTCTCTTCTTTGCTCGATGCAATAACTGGAGGGAGCGTTTGAACTTTGCCTGCGGGCGCACCGTCGGATACAGGCGCGGTATGGTTTCAGCATTATGGTTTAGAATATCGGGAAAAGCATCCAGCAGAATGTTAAGCGCGAATTCATCCCCTTTAAAATCAGGAATCAATACTTCTACTTTACAGGCAGTATTAACCTCACGAATTTTTCGGATGGTCTCTGCAAAGATGGATGCACCGCCGTCGTATAGTTCATCTCGGTTCACCGATGTTACAACAGCATATTTAACATTCATCAACTTTACAGCTTCAGCAACACGTCGCGGCTCATCGGCGTCGAGTTCTGTCGGCATTCCGGTTTTTACTGCACAGAAACCACAGCTTCGCGTGCAGATATCTCCGAGTATCATAAATGTCGCCGTGCCGCTATTCCAGCACTCGCCCATATTCGGACAGTGAGCTTCGCCGCAAACTGTGTGAAGTTTGTGCTTATCTATTATCGTCCTGATGTTGCTGAAAGTTTCACCAACAGGCATACGGACTTTTAACCAATCGGGACGAGGTTTGTGAATTGTTTCTATTGTTTTATCTTTGTTCATAGCCTGTAAATCACTAAATTCTAATATCTAAATCCTAAACAAATCCAAAAAACAAATGTTCAAATTATCTCATTATCAACCAGACTTAGTTATGATTGAACCAAATATTTTCATCAGTTCAGTAGCTTCTTGGATAAAGGAATCTTTTTCTTTTTGTAATTCTTCTTTACACTTAATCAATCTTAACCAATATCCTGTTTCCTTTGCTTCTTTCCTACAAATCTTTATCCGCATAATAAAATCTTTTTTACTTAAAGCTTCATTCGCCTCAATATAGTTTGAACCCACAGAGCCAGACGATCGGACTACCTGTTTACAGTATTCTAAGTTTGGTAAAGTTTTTGACACTTTTTCTGTAAACTCTCCAACTTGTTTCGCAAATTTCTCAGTTCGTTCTTCTAAATCATATTTTCTATCGTTTGAAATTTGGAACCTTTTATATTGTTTAGGATTTCGTTTTTAGATTTTAGGGTTTATACTCAAACTCTTCTAGGTATTTGACCACTCTTTCGACAAACATTCCGCCAAGAGCGCCATCAACAATCCTATGGTCGAAAGACAAAGTGAGATAGGAGATTGAACGAATTGCAATTGCATCGTTTCCGCCATAGGCGGATCCGCCTCCGGCGGAAATTACTACCGGCTGCTTTTTAATAGCACCGATTCCAAGTATCGCAACGTTCGGCTGGTTGATTATCGGAATGCCGATAATATTTCCAAACACACCATAGTTTGTAAATGTAAAAGATGCGCTTTCAATATCTGCAGGAACTAATCTCTTACTGCGTGTACGTACTGCAAGATCGTTAATCGCACGAGCCAAACCTATAAAATTCTTCTCATCTGCATTTTTTATAACCGGCACAATGAGTCCTTGCTCGGAAGCTACAGCCATACCTAAGTTGACAAATTTCTTCACTATTATTTTATCACCTTCCACAGAACTATTAACTAACGGAAAATCTTTCAGCGCCTTTATAACTGCAGCGGCAATAAAAGGAGTGTAAGTTAGTTTGTAGCCCTCTGCCTTTTCGAATTCCGCCGCATTAGCATCCCGGTATTTAACAATGTTCGACATATCGCATTCAGAAATAGCTTGAACGTGCGGCGAGGTGGCAACGCTGTTTACCATGTGGTGAGCCATTTTTTGAATAACGTTGCTCATCTGCAAGATTTCATATTTAGGCGATGGATATTTTGCAACCAAATCACCTGCATCAACAACTTTCAGAGTTGTTTCAACGCGTGGTGCGGTTGGTTTGGAAATTTCTTCCTTAACTACTTGTACAGCTTTACGAGTTTGGAAATAACTCATAATGTCCTTCTTACTTACGCGCCCTCCGATACCTGTTCCCGGAATGTTCTCCAATTCAGCCATCGAAATTCCTTCTTCACGAGCGATGTTCAAAACAAGTGGCGAGTAAAATCTACCGGCGGCTGGCTTTTCGGCTTTTTCAATCTGTTTAGGTTCAATCTTCATTACAGGTTCTGCTTTATCTACTGTAGGTCCGTTAGCTAACGGATGCGGTTTTGCTTCAGCAGTAACCTCAGCACCGGCTTCGGTTTCTATTTCTGCAATCACGGTTTTTATTGCAATCGTATCAGTCTCGTTAAATAATATTTTCGTTACAACTCCGCTCACTGGCGATGGTATTTCGGAATCAACTTTATCTGTGCTGATTTCTAAAAGTGTTTCATCCCTCTTTATTGGGTCGCCTATTTTTTTATGCCATTTAACTATTGTGCCTTCGGTTAAACTTTCGCCTAACTGCGGCATTATTACTTCTATCTTTGCCATGATAAACCTCGTTTGATTTTAGATTTTAGATTTTAGATTTCAGATTACAGATTTAGTATTTTTAATTTGTTTTGAAATTAGTCCGTTCAGTTAGTCAGTTGACTAATAGCAAACGGATTGTATTTCGAGTTTATTTAATATGCAGCTAACTTCTCAAGTGCATTAATAATATCTTGAGTTTGCGGCAGCATTGCATATTCGAGAGTCGGAGCGTAAGGCACCGGAGAATCTTTCGCTCCCACACGCATTATCGGACCGTCTAAATATTCAAAAGCTTCGTTAGAGATAATAGCGGCAAGCTCTCCGCCAAATCCGCTGAACAGCGTATCTTCATGAACAATTAAAACTTTTCCGGTTTTCTTCACCGACTTTAATATTGCATCCTTATCTAAAGGATTCAGAGTTCTTAAATCTATAACTTCTACATCAACTCCGTGTTCTTCCAATTTGCGGGCAGCTTCCAGGGAGCGCTGAACCATCATTCCGTATGTAACGATTGTAATGTCGTCGCCTGTTCGTTTTACTTTTGCTAATCCGAATGGAACTAAATAATCTGCATCGGGCTCGGGTGTGGCTGCAAAACTTTGACGGTACATTCCTTTGTGCTCAAGAAATATTACAGGGTCATCGTAGCGACAGGCAGTTTTCAACAACCCTTTTGCATCTGCGGCGTTTGATGGAAATACAACACGCAAACCAGGACTGTGAGTAAAGAAACTTTCGATGGATTGACTGTGGTAAAGTCCGCCGTGTATGTAACCGCCAACAGCAACACGAATAACGACTGGAGCTGCCCACGTATTATTCGAGCGATATCTTATCATCGATAGCTCATCACGAATTTGCATAAATGCGGGCCAGATATAATCACCAAATTGAATTTCAACAACCGGTTTCCACCCTCGCAACGCTAAACCGAATGCAGTTCCGACGATGCTTGCTTCGGCTAAAGGCGAATTGAACACACGGTCTCTGCCAAACTTCGCTGTGAGTCCTTTAGTAACCGTAAACACCCCTCCTTTATCACCGGCAACATCTTCGCCGTAAATTACCATTTTTGGATTTCGCTCCAACTCTTCGGCAAGTGCGTGGTTGATTGCATCTACCATCACTACGTTCGTTCCGCTAAATTCTTTTTCAACAAACTTCTCTTTAGTTATAACCTCGTCTGATGAGTAAACATAAAGCCCAGCCGTCGATCCATCGGCTTGTTCTTGAGCTTCAGTCCAATCGGCAAGGTCGTTTATTTCTTTTATAACAGCATCCTTGATATCCTGAATTTGTTCAATTGTTAGAATTCCTTTTTCGATGAGATGAACTTCAAATTTTGGAATCGGGTCGCGAACTTTATCTTTTTCGAGTTCCTCAGCCGAACGGTATTTCCGTTGGTCATCTGATGATGAGTGGGGGAAAAGTCGAACCACATCCGACTCGATAAGCGCTGGTCCTTCGCCCCGTCTTGCTTTCGCAACAGCATCGATTGCTGCGGCGTAAACTTCGAAGAAATCGGTTCCATCTACAAAATATCTATTCAATCCTTTGAAACCCTTCGGTGAGTGTGTATATAGAACCCGTTGCCATTTGCTCGGCGAGCGGGACTGATATTGCGTATTTGTTATTTTGAATATGGAAAATCACCGGAAATTTTTCGCGGGTTGACCAGTTGAGCGCTTCCCAAAATTCGCCTTCGCTCGTTGTGCCTTCTCCCGACGAAGTATAAACAACTTCATCAGTCTTTTCTTTCACAGCGCCCATCGCAGTACCTACGGCTTGTAAAAATTGAGTGCCTGTGCAACTCGACTGCGAAGGTATTCTCAATTTTTGATTTCCCCAATGGCAGGGCATCGCACGACCGCCCGAGCCGCCTGCTTCTGCGCGATGAAGCGCTTCAAGAAGAATCCCTTTCGGCGTTTCTCCAAATCCCAAATTGAATGCGATATCCCGGTAATACGGATAAGCCCAATCGTAACCCGGCTTCATTGCTTTTGCAATTCCGATTTGTGCAGCTTCGTGCCCGGGTGCGCCGATGTGAAAAAACTGCTTCCCTTGTTTTAAAAATGTTAGCTGCTTTTCATCTAATTTCCTAGATAAAACCATTAATCTGTAAATTTCGACTAATTCATCTTTAGTTAAATTACGGAAAGCATCGGTTTTATATGCGGGAGCTTCTTCTGTTCTTAAAGTGTCGATATTTTTTTTTGGTGACATTTATATTCCTTTTCTGTCCCCGTTAGCTAACGGATGACGGATTTGTTCTGTTATTAGTTTAATAAAATCTTCTTTCTCGAGTGTCGATGTCTCAACACCAAAAACTTTTTCAAGGTTCGATATAATTGATTCATTAACTTCTTCGATATCCACACTATGACCTAAAACTTGCTGAAGCGAAGTAACACCTTTATGAAATATACCGCATGGAATGATTCGGTCAAAATAAGATAAATCTGTATTCACATTAAAAGCAAATCCGTGCATCGTAATCCAGCGGCTGATTTTTATTCCAATGGCAGCAATTTTATTATTGCCAACCCAAACGCCTGTCATACCCTCGGAGCGCGTTCCCTGAAGTTGAAAATCTTTTAGAGTTAAAATTAAAGTTTCTTCGATATCGCGTAAGTATTTGTGTGTATCTAAATAATAATTGTTCAAATCTAATATCGGATAACCGACTAACTGACCGGGTCCGTGATAAGTAATATCGCCGCCGCGATCAGTGTAAAATACTTCAGCGCCTGTTGCCAGTAATTCTTCTTCAGTCGCTAAAAGGTGGTTGCCGTTTCCGCTTTTACCGATTGTATATACGTGATTGTGTTCGTTTAACAAAAGAATATCGGGAATTCTATTTTCAGTGCGAAGATCAAAAAGCTGTTTCTGCAAATCCCAGATTTCTTTATATTCCGTGCAACCAAGATATGTTGATATAAGTTGTTTCATCAATGTTAAAATAAAATCAAATCTTTTTCACCACTCAGTCACTGAGGGCACTAAGAAACACCAAGATTTTTTACTACCTACTTTCTACTTCCTACTTTTTATTTTTTACTTCTAAAATCTCACTTCTTATATATGTATCGCCTCGTCATAAGCATTCGCGGCTGCTTCCATCACAGCTTCCGATAAAGTTGGATGGGCATGTACAGTTTTTATTAACTCGTGTGCAGTAGTTCCTAAAGTTTTTGCAACTCCAAGTTCTGCAATCATCTCAGTCGCATCGTTTCCTAAAATATGTGCACCTAAAAGTCCGCCGTACTTCGCATCGAAGAATAACTTGACCAATCCGTCGGTTTCTCCGATTGCACGTGCTTTACCACTCGCGGCAAAAGGGAAACGACCGATTTTTAATTCAAAACCTTGCTCGATGGCTTTTTCTTCAGTCAAACCGATACTTGCAACTTGCGGTTGGCAATATGTGCAGCCGGGTATATTTTCGTAATCTACAACTGGTGGATTTTTTCCGGCAATCGCTTCAACGCATATTATTCCTTCTGTCGAAGCAACGTGGGCAAGGAGCGGCGGACCGATTATATCGCCGATTGCGTAAATACCATCGACGTTTGTTTTGTAGTATTCATTTACTTTGATAAAGCTCTTTTCGTATTTAACTCCGATTTCATCCAAGCCGACATTCTCAACATTGCCTCGCACACCGATAGCCATCAAGGCAACATCGCCTGCGATTTCTTTCGACGCATCTCTTGTTGAAATGGTGAGTTTAACGTTATCGCCCACAATAACTTTTTCTACTTTAGTGTCGGTTAAAATTTCTATTCTTGCTTTCTTCAAGTTGCTTTCTAAAAGTTTTGTAATTTCCTTATCTTCGATAGGAAGGATACTCGGCATCATTTCAACGAGAGTTACTTTAGTCCCGAAAGTATTATAAAAATATGCAAACTCAACTCCGATCGCCCCAGCGCCGATAATAAGCATCGACTTAGGCGGTTCTTGCAAAATCATCGCTTCGGAACTGGATATAATTTTCATACGGTCAATCTCAACGCCCGGAATTGAACGCGGTCGAGCACCCGTCGCAATTATGATGTGTTTTGATTCGATGGTTTCTACCGGTTTGCCGTCTTTGGTGACTTCAATATTTCCTTTGCCGACAATTTTACCATGTCCTGAAATCAAATCAATTTTATGCTTCTTAAAAAGATACTCGACTCCTTTCGAGTTGCGTAGCGCCACGTCGCGGCTGCGTTTAATTATTTTTTTGAAGTCGAATTGAAGATTTTCATAAGTTATCCCAAATTCAGCAGCGTGTTTGAAATGGTTATAGATTTCGGCATTTTTCAAGAGTGCTTTTGTGGGGATACACCCCCAATTTAGGCAGACGCCGCCTAATTTATCTTTTTCTATAACAGCAGTTTTAAAACCTAATTGTGCTGCCCGGATAGCGGCAACGTAACCACCAGGTCCTCCGCCGATTATTGCAATATCGTATTGTTTATTTTCCATATTTTCTCATTATGATGTTTTTTAGAAAGGAATGGTTCCAAGCTTTAGAAAATATATGAAACGGGGGTTTTAAAAGCAAAGAGTGGTTTTAATATGGCGAGAAGTAAGAAGTAAGAAGTGAGAAGTGAGATGGAAGACGAAATCAGAATTACGAATGTCGGATAACAAATATAGAACACTGATGACACAGATTAAACGGATTTTCACAGATAGAGAACTAACTCAAAAAAAACTACTACTTCTTTTTGCATCTCTCCATATTTCTTTTATATTGTAGCAATTATTAATTAATCCAAAACAATCATAAGGAAATTTATTATGGCAGAAGCTGCTACTGATAAACAAAAACAAACATTTTTACAAACACTTAAAACTTTTCCAAAAGTCTATTGGGTGGTGATAGTGATGGAATTTTTTGAACGCGGCTCTTATTACGGAATGATGAGCATCCTCTCTGTTTACATGACCGATCAATTATTATTCAGCAAAGAGAGTGTCGGTGTTATAAAAAGCACAATCCAACCGCTGCTCTATATATTACCGATCCTTGCCGGAGCGATTGGGGATAGGTTTGGTTACCGCAGAACACTTATATTTGCATTTTCATTTTTAGGATTAGGATACTTCCTTGTTAGTCAGTCAAGTGATTATGCACTTGTCTTTGCAAGTTTAGTGATTATGGGAATCGGAGCGGGCGCTTTTAAACCGATGATATCCGGAACGATTGCTCGCACTACTACCGAACAAAACAGCACACTCGGATTCGGAATTTTCTATTGGTCGATAAACTTTGGGGCATTTTTATTCCCACTCATCCTTGTTCCATACATTAAAAACGCTTTCGGTTGGGAATACGTTATGGTCGCTTCAGCTATCGGCACGGCTTCGATGTTGATTCCCACTATCTTCATGTACAAAGAACCACCTAAACCTGCAAGCACCAAAACTCTTCCTGAAGTGCTCAAAGGTATGGTAATGGTCCTAACCGACGTAAAGTTCATAGGATTGATTGTTATCTATTCCGGTTTCTGGATTTTGTATTTTCAAATGTTCGATTCCGTTTTGTGGTATGTAAAAGATTATGTTGATGCTACAGCATTAAATAATTTTGTTAATTCAACTTTTGCGGCAATCGGAATTAATTTGAACTGGCGTTTCGACGTTGAACACGTTACTGTGATAAATGCCGGCACTATTATCTTCCTGCAGATGGTGGTTTCCAATATTGTTAAAAACACAAGGGCGCTGCCCACTATGATTGTGGGTATAACGATGGGAACTATCGGAATGGCTATACTTGCAATCTCGGCTGATATATGGGTTTTTATTGCCGGTATTACAATATTTTCAATAGGTGAAATGACTGCACATCCTAAATTTATAAGTTATGTTGGATTGATTGCACCGCCGGATAAAAAAGCGACCTATTTAGGATATGCGTTTCTATATGGTGTGATTGGATCATCTATCGGTGGAATTTTAGGTGCAAATATGTATGTTCATTTTGTAGATAATTTAAAAGACCCGCAAACACTTTGGATACTATTTAGTTTAATCGGTGTTGCAACTATAATCGGACTGTTATTTTATAATAAATTCGTTGCCGGCAAATTAGGACATAGCCATTAAAACTCGAAATTAGAATTACTAAGTTCTAAAATCCCCTTCGTTGAAAAATGAGGGGGATTTTTTTATAACTCACTGCTCAATCACTCCCCACCTGAACGCTAAAGGCGGACAGGCATTAATCCAATAATCCATCTCCACATTTGACTTCTTCCTAAAAATCCCTTATCTTTATTTAGAATAATTCTAAATAAGAAAATGAGTGATAATTCAACTTTCGACATACTGAAGAAATACATAAAGGAAAAGAAACTCCGTTCCACACCTGAACGCGAGCGTATTTTGAACGAAGTAATGAAACTCGACCGCCATTTTACCGCTGAAGAGCTATATGGGCTTTTAAAGAAAAAGAAAGAGGGATTTGTATTAGCAACAATCTACAATACACTCGACCTATTCGTTTCGGCAGGAATTCTTACCAAATATCGTTTAGGAGCCGGGCATTCATACTACGAACGAGCGATAGATAAGCCCGGACACCACCACCTGATTTGTTTAGAATGCGGAAATATAATCGAGTTTGTTGCCGATACATTATCCGATTATGAATTGAAAATAGCAAAACAAAATAAATTCCACGTCCAAAATTCAACACATCAAATTTTTGGAATTTGTAATAAGTGCCAATAGGAAAATTAACAATGACTCCAAAAAACCATATCCCTCTCTCAAAAGTAAAAAAAGGTAACATAGTCAGGATTATCACACTCCCCGATGGTTTAGCTAGAACTCAATTAATACGTTTTGGAATTGTTGAAGGCGACTTAGTAAAATGCTTGGAACACCTACCCGGTGGTACAATAGTAATACAAAAGAAACGTCAGGAAATTGCTCTCGGTTCAAAACTTTCCCACAAAATAATTGTAATCATAAATTAATATGCCAGCGAACGAAATTAACCATATCGAACATCATACTCACATCGAAAAATCACCGGTTATATCGAATGGGCTAAATCCGAAATTAGTTCTTGTCGGTAATCCAAATGTTGGCAAGTCGGTGGTCTTCAACTATCTCAGTGGAATTTATGTTGATGTGTCGAATTTTCCCGGAACTACCGTAGAAATCACAAAAGGTAAATATCTAAACTATGAAGTTTACGACACCCCCGGCATTTACGGTGTGTCCTCGTTCAATGACGAAGAACGGGTTGCCCGTGAAATAATATTAGAAGCCGATATAATAATCAACATTGTGGATGGCGTGCACATCGAGCGTGATTTGTTCCTGACTCAACAGTTGATTGATATGGGCAAACGAATCGTGGTAGTAATCAATTTCATGGATGAAATCAAAAAGCACCACATAAAGATTGACACTGCACAACTCGGAAAATTGTTAGGCGTCCCTATCGTTACAGCTACAGCGATTAAAAAAGAAGGTTTAAAAGAACTTGAACAACTCATCGAAAAAGCACGGCAGGGAGAACAAAACAAAGACCTGCACTTGAAGCTGCATAATATGCTGAACTCTGTCGGCTCACAAGCCGAAGCGCTGCTTGTTATGGAAGGCGATGAATACACAGCTGACAAACACGGAATAAAACCTTTAGCCCAACGCGAACAATTATACATCGATAGACGCAATCGTGTGAACAGCATTGTAAACCAGGTAATCGAAGATGCATCGGTCAGAAAACATATCACTTCGTTAATCGGCCGCTGGTCGCTCAACACTCTAACCGGAATTCCAATTCTTCTCGGTGTTTTATATATAGCATATCTTTTCATCGGAAAACTTGTTGCGCAAGATTTAGTCGGCTTTACCGAATCATACTTCGGAAAAGAACTCTGGGAAACATGGATTCGCTCTGCTGTTTCTGATTTCATCACCCCAACCTCCTTCTTGGGAACGGTCTTGATTGGCGAGTTCGGAGTTCTTACGATGACTGTTACTTACTTATTGTTTCTCTTGTTTCCATTGGTCTTTGCATTTTATATAACACTTTCGTTTTTGGAAGACACCGGATATTTGCCGCGACTTGCCACGATGGTTGACAGAAGTATGAATTTTTTAGGATTGAATGGACGGGCAATTATTCCGATGATATTAGGATTTGGGTGCGTTTCAGCCGCTACAATCACTACTCGTTTACTCGCGAGCGAACGTGAGAAAACTATCGCAACAGCAATTCTGCAATTTGCAATTCCCTGCTCGGCTCAACTTGCGGTAATCACAGCACTTTTGATGGGAGCCGGATTCAAAGCTCTATTGATTTATGTCTTTGTAATTGTTTTGGTGTTCATCGCTATTGGAACGATATTGAACAAAATATTGAAAGGTGAATCAACTCCTTTATTAATCGACCTGCCGCCTATACGTATTCCAAGAATGAACAATGTTTTACAAAAAACAACTGTGAGAACTTTTTCGTTTATGAAGGAAGCCACGCCTTGGTTCTTTTTCGGCGCCGCGGTTATTGGTACAATGGAAGCAACCGGCTTGTTGCAAGTTTGGCAAAAAGCACTCTCACCTTTAACAGAACATTGGCTAAAACTTCCACCCGAAGCGACAACGGCTTTTGTGATGGGACTTGTCCGCCGCGACTTTGGAGCGGCAGGATTGTATGATATTGCAATGAATCCAATGCAAACAGTTGTCGCATTAGTTACAATTACACTCTTTGTTCCATGTATTACTTCGATTTTAATAATGTATAAAGAGCGCGGCTGGAAGACAGCTACGATAATCTGGATTGGAACTTGGATTGGCTCGTTCACAATAGGCGGTATCGTTGCTCAAATAATTGTATAACGATATGAAACAATCATTAAGCGAAAAATTAAAATCTGAAACCCGCAGTTGCCCAACTTGTAAGTTCGTTATCGAAAACCCGTTTGCAGAAAAATGCCCCCGCTGTACAACTGAATTGCAGAAACTTGAAGTTGGTTGTTCAGCCTGCCAATATAAATCTCAATGTTCATTATCGTATGTGAGGAAATAAGTATACCCGTCAGCCCCACCACCTTAGGTTGGACTTCAATAAATTCAAAAATAAAAGGAATAAACAAATGATTAAATTTTTATCAACCGTTTTTACATTAGTACTGTTACTTAGTTTTGCGGCATTCACACAAGAACCAACTACGAACATTGGTGGTTATGGTGAACTTCACATAAATGTTCCCGAAGGAAGTTTGAAGAAGGAAGCCGACTTTCATCGCTTTATTATTTACGTGGGACATAATTTCAACGAGAAGTGGTCGTTTATGTCGGAACTTGAAATTGAACACGCCGGTAAGGAAGTAGAGTTAGAGCAAGCATATTTAGAATACCGCCACTCGAAAGCATTGGGATTTCGTGCGGGTGTGCTGCTGCAACCGCTTGGCATCATCAATCAATACCACGAGCCGCCTATGTTTTTTGGTACTGAACGCCCAAATTTCGAGAAAAGCATAATCCCGACGACTTGGTGGGAAAACGGAATCGGAATTTTCGGTCGCATTACCGACGAAATAGATTACACCGCACAAATTACATCGGGTCTCCGAGCAGATGGCTTTACAGCAAAAGACGGGTTACGGGGTGGAAGACAAAAAGCAATCGAAAGTTTTTCTGAAAATCCATCTTTCATCGGCAGCATAAATTACACTCCGATGCCAGAATTAAAAATCGGCGGCGGAGTTTTCTTTGGCAACTCGGTTCCGGCAAACGACAAACGTTCCGGCAAAATAGATGCAAACGGTTTTGTAAGTTTAGGCGTAACACATTTACAATACAAACGAAATAATTTTGAGTTTAAAGCCGAGTATGCGTTAGTGAACCTCGCAGATGCAGATAAAATAAACCGTGCATACCCGACAATAACAGAAAAAACAGTCAATCAAAAAATTGTAAATATCAGCGGCGATACTTTAACAATTCCTACAATACAAAAAACATCTGCACAAAATAATGTAGCAAGTCTGATGAACGGAATTTTGATTGAGGGCGCATACAATTTCTTACCGTGTTTAATCGAAACATCCGAAGAACTCTGGGCATTCGCTCGTTTGGAAAAATACAACACACAAGCAGAAATGCCTTCCGGTTTCGTTGCAGATAGTAGATACAACCGCACCGAAATTACTTTTGGGTTTAGCTATAAACCCGTTTATAACGCCGTAGTAAAAGCCGATTTGCAAATGTTCGGAAACGAGAAGGATGGCTTCGGCAATAATATCAAACAATTTAATTTTGGAATAGGTTATTATTTCTTTTAAATGAAATTTTTATTCCAAATTTTTTTAGCGTTCTTGGTTTGGGAAGTAGTTTATCCCCAAGCCAATCTTACCGATAAAGCCGCTGCATCCCTAAAAACTTATTTCGGCGATTCAGTTGAAGTCGTATCACGCGTATTTAGATTTTCTGAAGAAGAAAAATTAAAAATACAACTGGCTCAGAATTCCAAAACTAATATTGATTCTATATCTTTGTTTATATGCACAAGTTCAGGACAGAGATTGGGATATGGAATATTGGATAACGTGAAAGGCAAATCGCAGCCGATAACGTATCTGACTGTGATTGATACCTTAGGAGATGTTGTTGATGTGAATATACTCGTTTACCGAGAATCGCACGGCGGTGAAGTTCAAAACGAAAGTTTCCGCCGGCAATTCCGCGGCATGAATGCAAAAAGCAAGATTGATATTGGAAGGGATATTAAAAGTATAAGCGGAGCTACAATTTCTTCGCGCTCCGTTACTGGGGGTGTGAAAAACGTTATAAGAATTTTTGAAATTATTAGACCATCACTGAACCAATAAACAATGCTTAACAATTTTTCTTTACGACAATCAGATTTTAATCTGAAGATTCTGATCACAGCCTTCCTGATTCTTCTAACCTTTGGCTACAGTATCGGTTTGCTTTTAGTTGAACATAAAACAGCGCTCACACCAAGCGGCATTACTGAAGAATACAAAGGCACGAACGAAGACTCGCAAGCGGAAGTTATCAAATATTCTCGAAGTAAAAACGAGATGTACATATTTTTACATAACCATATAACTTCGCTTTCGGTAATATTTTTCGTAATCGGATTTATTTTTTATTTCAGCTCGATTGCATCAAATCAGCTTAAAACATTTTTAATACTCGAACCTTTTATGAGCATAGCAATTACATTTTCCGGAATATGGCTTTTGTGGGAAACATCACAATTGTTCTCTTGGCTTGTATTGATATCTGGAATTTTGATGGGTTTATCATACGCAGCAATGGTTATTTTAATACTCATTGAATTATGGATTCCAAAAAGAAAATAAATATTTTTAACAGACGGGATTTTCTGAAGTTAAGCGGGATTCTTATAGCGGGAAAATTAATCCTTCCTTCTAAAATATTTTCCGCAATAAAACAGCCATCGAAGGTTTTACGGTCAACATTCACAATGGGTAGCATTGTAACAGTGGAAGCACACTGCGACGATAAAGTTTTGTGTAACCTTGCAATCAACGAAGCTTTCAACGAAATGAAAACCATCGATAAATTGATGAGTGTGTTTGATGATTCAAGTCAAGTTTCGCTCATTAATAATTTCGCTAACAGTGAAGCTGTTAAGGTTGATTCACGAATTATCGAGTTAATAAAGTATGCACAAGATATTTCACAACGAACAGATGGAAATTTTGATATAACTGTTGAACCGTTGATGCAACTTTACGGCTTTAGAAGCGATGATGAGATAAATGAGATACCTTCAGATAAAAAGTTGAATGAAGTCCTTTCCGCTGTTGGAATGGAAAACATTGTGATTAATGAAAATGAATCATCTGTATTCCTAAACAATTCCAAAACTAAAATTGATTTCGGCGGCGTAGCAGTGGGTTATGCAATGGATAGAGCGGTTTCTATTTTAAAATCTTACGGTATCGAGTCAGCATTCATCAACCACAGCGGCGATATTTTCGCAATCGGTTCTCCTCCGGAAGAAGCAGCCTGGAAAATTGGTGTCATTGACCCAACTAAACAAAACGATATAGTTACTACTATTAATCTAAAAGATGAAGCTCTTGCAACATCGGGCAACTACAGTAACTTCGTAAAAATAGATAGTAGAAGGGTTGGTCACATATTAAATCCTAAAAAAGGTATGCTTGATGAAAATTTTTTAAATTTTTCTATAACTGCCCCAAAAACTATTGAAGCCGATGCTCTTACTACAGGACTTTTTGTTTTTGATATTGAAAAAGCCAATTCTTTTTTTAAGTTGAACGAAAATCTGAAATACATTGCGGTTTTGAGGGATTGTAATATCGTAAAGAATTATTAACATTTCGCAATACCAAAAAAAAATCTCTTGACTATTATCTAAATTTATTTTATAATTGCATCAACATTTTTTAAAAATAATTATGAGCGAAGATAAAGCATCAATCATTACAGAAGAAGAAGTTTACGAAGCACTCAGAGAGTGCTACGATCCGGAAATACCAGTGAACGTAGTTGACTTAGGCTTGATCTACGATGTGAAAATAATAGATGATTGGGTTGGTATTAAAATGACGTTGACTGCACCGGGATGTCCTGCCCACACATGGATTTCTCAAAACATCCGCAACCGGATATTGCAAATGCCTGGAATTAAAGACGCCGATGTCAGGATTGTTTGGGAACCTTTATGGAACCCCAGCTTAATGTCGGAAGATGATAAGAAAATTTTAGGAATGCCTTAAATTAAATCAAGCCCGATGGATCCCATTTTTATGGGTGGGGATACGCTACCGCCTCCCAGCTATCTCTTAACAATTCGTCGGGCTTCCCCTTTTTCCCATCTTACGCACTGGGCCACCCAAAATTAATTTCGAATAATTTTAACAGTTGAACTTGCTCTTCATTTTTTATCAAAAGTCTTGTGTAGCTTGATTTTGAATAAGGCGTGGTGATGGTAAGAGCATAAATAGTCCTTAAAATGTCGATTGCTTTTTCGGGACTTAACTCTGAGGTTTTATTTTTAAGTTGTCGTTCCAGTTCTTTGTAAACAACACATGCTGCAAATGATACAAACGTGTGCTTCTATTCTGCGTTTTAAGTAATGGAAGACCGGACGTATGCGTAAATCTGTTTTGGATATGCGGAATGTTTTTTCAACCTGCCATAGCTGTTTGTATTGTGCTATTACTTCTCCGTCTAATTTTAAGTATTTGTTGTACCCTTTATGGGTTATATGTTTTTTTGTGAGTTTTTCTGCTGATAGTGATTTTTCAAGTTTCTTTAATCCACGTTTTCTGTTATACTCATCTTTTTTCGCTCTTTGTGCAGAATAACTGATGATCATTTTTTGTCCCTCTTGCTTCTGTAAAATAGCGCTTTGACCATCGTTTAATCTTAACGATAGTAATTGTGTTTTTAGTGATTCAGATTCGCTCTTTATTCGCGCTCCAACAATAAATTCATATTTCTTTTCAATTAGTTCTTTTATGTTTTGGTTTAACATCAATCCCGCATCAGCTACTACGACTAATTGTTCTATCTTATATTTTTTCTTGAATGTTTCAACAACAGAAAGCATCGTATGCCCCTCAAATTTATTCCCTTCAAAAATTTCATACCCCAGAGGGAACCCAGTAACATTTACCAACAAACCAAGTACGATTTGAGGTTGTTGATGTTTACCATCTTTGCTAAATCCCATCTTACGCAGTTCGTCTTCCTCTTCTGCTTCAAAATATAATGTGGTAACATCATAGAAGACAATAGTTGCGCCACCTTGCACAAGCTTCATTTGTTGCTGTTGTAGCTTATCTAAGTAACGATACACTTTATCAATATTAATACTGATTCCTTTGTACTTATAAAGATAATCAACTGTTTTTAGTTTGCTTACAGGGTATACTAAACGGGTGATCACCAAATGTCGGAACAACTCATCTTGTAATTTATTTAATCCAATTTGATCAAATATTTTACCCAATAATAGTTCGGGACCTATTAATTTGAATTCTTCTACCGAATTGAAAAATATATCTACTAATTCTTTTTCTTTATTGATTTCAAAATTGAATTGCTGTTGTCCGTGAAGTGTTTTTATCTCTTGCTTGGCTTGTTGATAAAGCTCGTCAACTATAGTGCTATCATCAGAGTTGCCGATAGTTTTGATAACTTTGTATTTACCTGAACTTTTGTCAATGATTTGAATACTGATTTTACCGCTTTTA
Organism: Bacteroidota bacterium; assembly: GCA_030017895.1. NCBI lineage: Bacteria > Pseudomonadati > Bacteroidota > Bacteroidota bacterium. The sequence goes on from JASEGV010000008.1 coordinate 49,948, forward strand.
TTTTTCTTTTTCCGTACAAACATATTACAATATTACACACTGGGACACCCAAATTCAAGAAAAATATACGGTTTCTGGTAAAATTTCTAAAGATTTTTCGTTTCTGTTAAAAATGTGCGGAAGTCAGGAAAAATCTCTTGACTATTATCTAAATTTATTTTATAATTGTATCAACATTTTTTAAAAAAAATTATGGGCGAAGATAAAGCATCAATCGTTACAGAAGAAGAAGTTTACGAAGCACTCAGAGAGTGCTACGATCCGGAAATTCCTGTAAACGTAGTTGACTTAGGGTTGATTTACGATGTGAAAATAATTGATGATTGGGTTGGGGTGAAGATGACGTTAACAGCGCCTGGATGTCCTGCACACACATGGATATCTCAAAACATCCGCAACCGGATATTGCAAATGCCCGGCATCAAAGACGCCAATGTGAGGATTGTTTGGGAACCGTTATGGAATCCCAGCTTAATGTCGGAAGATGCTAAGAAAATTTTAGGAATGCCTTAATTTAAAAACAAGCCCGATGGATCCCATTTTTTGGGTGGGGATACGCTATCGCTATCCGGCTATCCCTTAACAATTCGTCGGGCTTCCCCTTTTTTATACATTGACTCTGAAAAATACAACATCCCCGTCCTCAATTGAATAATCCTTGCCGTGAATGTGTAGTAGCCCTTTCTCTCTTAATACCGCATCAGACCCAACCGCAATTAATTCTTTCAACTTTATTACTTCAGCTTTAATAAAACCTTTTTCAAAATCTGTATGAATTTTACCGGCTGCTTTTGGCGCTTTTGTTCCCTTCTTGACTGTCCACGCACGCAGCTCTTTTTCGTTGTGTGTGTAGAAAGTAATTAGATCCAACAACCAATATCCTTCCTTGATTACTTTATCCAAACTTGATTCAGAGATACCTAAATCTTTCAAAAATTTTTCCCGTTCATCATAATTTATATCAGCGATTTCAGCCTCCATTTCTCCGTCAACGACCATTACTTTAGATCCGCGATGAACTGCCAACTGTTCTACAATTTTTAGAAAGTCATTACCTTTTGTTAATCCATCTTCATCAACATTTGCAATAAACATAACCGGTTTTGCCGTTAACAGATGAAGATGACAAGCAAGCTCTTTTTCTTCATCATCTAAATTTAGCATTCTGGCAAGTTTGCCTCCAGCTAGATGATTTTTTAACTTCTGACAAACCTCAATTCCGTGTCTTATCTTCTTATCACCGGATTTTGATTGTCTTTCCAGTTCAGATAAGTTTTTTTGGATTGTTTCGATGTCTTTAAGTATCAGCTCTGTTTCAACAATTTCAATATCTCTTTTTGGATCGACACTTCCGTAAGTGTGAACAACATTCTCACCTTCGAAACACCGAACAACATGTGCAATCGCATCGACTTCGCGAATATGAGCCAGAAATTGGTTCCCCAAACCTTCACCCTTATTTGCTCCTTTAACTAAACCCGCGATATCTACAAACTCAATCGTGGTTGGAATAATATTAGGTGGTTTAAAGATTTTCGCAAGGATCGTTAATCGTTCATCGGGGACAGTAACAACACCTGAGTGCGGTTCCTTCGTAGTGAATGGAAAATTTCCAACTGCCGAATTTGCTGAAGTAATTGCATTAAAGATGGTAGATTTACCAACATTGGGTAAGCCTACTATTCCACAATTAAAGCCCATAATAAATTTTAAATTTTAAATTTAGTATTTTCTTCTAATGGATAATTATTGTATTTGAAAATCAAAACCTATCCATCGCTGTTATTTTCAGAAAAATTATTTCCCGGGTTGGAAGTTTTGTACTTCTTCTAAAATTGTACTGACAATTTCGTCTTCTTTAATCTTTTTAATCATCTCCCCTTTTCGATACAAAATTGCAACACCTTTTCCTGCCGCAATCCCGATGTCGGCTTCGCTTGCTTCTCCCGGTCCGTTAACGACGCAACCTAACACAGCAATTTTGATGGGTTTTTTTTCGCCCGCTAACTTTTCTTCAAGCTGTTTAACTATACTGAATAAATCAACTTCCAAACGTCCACAAGTGGGACAAGCAATCAGCTCAACATTCCGAGATGCCAAACTTAACGAGCGGAGAATCTCCTTACCAACTTCAATCTCTTTGACGGGATCATCAGTGAGTGATACCCGAATGGTATCGCCAACCCCTTCAGCTAACAAAGTTCCGATTCCTACGGCAGATTTAATTGTGCCAATTTTGGTGGTTCCGGCTTCGGTTACACCAAGATGAAGCGGTAGGTCGGTCTTTGACGCAATCAATCTGTAAGCTTCTATCATTAATTTTACATCAGTCGATTTTACAGAGATTACTACATCTTTGAAATTGAACTCATCACATATTCCCACATGCCTCATGGCACTCTCATACAAAGCTTCGGCAGTCGGGAAACCGTGTTTTTCGAGTATATCTTCTTCAAGCGAACCTGAGTTTACTCCGATACGTATCGGAATTCCTTTTCCGGCTGCAGCTTCCAAAACTTGTCGAATCCTATTCTTCGAACCAATATTTCCGGGATTGATTCTAACTTTTGCAACTCCCGCTTCAATTGCTTGCAAAGCAAATACATGATTGAAATGAATATCCGCGACAACAGGTATTGGCGACTTCATCACAATCTTCGGCATTGCTTCGGCTGCCTCTTTATCATTAACTGTAACACGTACGATATCGCAGCCAGCTTCTGTTGCTTCAATTATCTGCTTTACCGTAGCATCAACATCGCCGGTTTTGGTTTTAGTCATTGTTTGCACAGAGATTGGTGCATCACCGCCAATAAGCACACCACCAACATTGACTTGCCGGGTTTGTCTGCGAATACCAACTTTGTATGTAGGATGACTATTTAGTTCCGAAGAGGACATGGATATTTATGATTTATGAAATATGAATTATGAATTATGAATTTTGATTTACTTCAATTTCTTACTCGCTTCAAAGAGGATTTGTTTTTCTTTTTCAGAAAGATTTTGATAACCTTCTTTACTTATCTTATCGAGAATTTCATCAACCCGTTGTTGTAGTGCATCCTGGTTTTCTTCAATATCAAAATATTTCGCATCGCTGATTATATCTGGACTTTTTTTTGTAGCGGTTGTATATCTTCCCGGCTTTTGATAAATACTGATGAACTTTTCCCAGAAGTTTATTAGTTGATATCTTTTAGAATCTATTATAATGAGAATGAAACCAACAGCAGCGCCACCTAAATGAGCGAAGTGTGCGATGCCGTCTTGTGTTCCGGTTATTCCGGCATATAACTCAATTGCCATGAATATCGTCACAAAATATTTTGCTTTTATTGGGAGGAAGAAATAGAGAAAAATTGGTCGATTAGGGAAAATTATTCCGAAAGCAAGCAAGATTCCATAAACGGCACCCGATGCACCAACAGTAGGACCGCCCTGCCCGAATAAAGGACCCAACAACAGATTTGAGATGCCGGCACCGATACCACAAGCAAGATAAAAGAGAAGGAATTTTTTTGAGCCCCAATTATTTTCCAATTCCATTCCAAACATCCAGAGTGCAAACATATTAAATAATAAGTGCATAAAACTGGCATGCATAAACATGTATGTGAATAATTGCCAAAATTGGAGTGTTGGCATTTCTGGGATGTTTGAGAATATCGGATATAGAGCAAAGGTTGAGTCAATAAAGTAAGCTAAAGAATAATCGCCAATCCTGAATAACCCGAAGAAACCAGAAAATAAAAATATGCTTATATTAATAAGCAATAACGCTTTGATTACTGGGGGGAAAAATCGGAAGCCGCCAAAAAGCGAGGGTCGTTGATAGTTATATGTTTGGTTGTAAGACAAGTTAATTGTTAACGGTTGATGGTTAATAGTTAGTAAAGACTTTTGAAAAATTATATCTGCAAGTAGTGAATAATTATATATAGAACAGGGAAAAACGCGAATTTGACGGATATTCACGGATTATTATCCGTGTTGATCCGTTGAATCTGTGTTCTATTTACTATGTTTCAGCAGTCTCTTTTAACAGTTAGAAAGTGCCACAACACCTGGTAAAACTTTACCTTCTAAAAATTCGAGAGAGGCGCCACCGCCTGTAGAAACGTGGCTAACAGCTTTCTCAAGTCCTGCTTTCGCAATCGCAGCCGCTGAGTCGCCACCACCGATAATCGTAATGGCACCGGTTTTTGTTGCATTTGCCAGCGCCTGTGCAACAGCGTTAGTTCCTACTGCAAAATTTTGCATCTCAAAAACACCCATCGGTCCGTTCCAAACAATTGTTTTGGATGCAGCGATAACATCTGTAAAAAGTTTTACAGTTTCAGGGCCTATATCAAGTCCTTGCCATCTGGGTTCGATGTTCTCGACTTTTACAACTTTCTTTTGAGCAGCGTTATCAAATTTATCAGCAATCACACAATCGACAGGAAGTAAAAATTTAATATTGCGTTTTGAAACTTCTTCCAACAACGATTTGGCTAAATCAATTTTATCTTGTTCAAGAAGCGAATCGCCAATCTCCAAACCTTTTGCTTTGTAAAAAGTGTAAGCCATTCCACCGCCGACAATCAATGTATCAACTTTATTCAACAGATTGTGAATCACATCAATTTTTCCTGAAACTTTTGCGCCTCCTAAAATAGCCGTGAAAGGACGGACAGGATTTTCAAGAGATTTTCCTAAATAATCAAGCTCTTTTTTCATCAGGTAACCCGCAACTGCAGGTTTGATATAACGAGTTACTCCTTCAGTCGAAGCGTGAGCACGATGTGCACTACCGAACGCATCGTTCACATAAACATCACCTATTGAAGCTAACTCTTTTGCAAAATTTTCGTCGTTCGCTTCTTCTTCATTATGGTAGCGGAGGTTCTCCAACAACAAGCATTCACCGTCCTTCAAACTTACAACAGCGGTTTTTGCCGGTTCACCAATACAATCAGAAGCAAACCTGACAGCCAGACCTAAAAGCTCAGATGTACGTTTTGCAACCGGTGCAAGTGAAAATTCCGGTTTGGGTTTCCCCTTTGGTCGTCCCAAGTGACTCATCAAAATTGCTCTACCGCCGTCGGCCAAAATTTTCTTGATAGTCGGGAGAGATTCTACAATTCTTGTATCATCAGTAACCACTCCGTTTTCCATTGGGACGTTGAAATCAACACGTACCAAAACTCGTTTCGATTTTACTTGTATATCATCAATCGTCATTTTATTCATGATCATTTCCTCATAAAGAATTTTAATTTTTAAATAAAACGGCTCACAAGATATTTTCACCGCGAGCCGTTGGAAACTTTATTAAAATAATGATTTAAGCAATCTTCTTTATCAAATCAAGCACACGACAGGAGTAGCCCCACTCATTATCGTACCAGCCGACTACTTTAACCATATTTCCGATTACCATAGTTGATAACGAATCGAAGATACAGGAATATTCGTTGCCAATAATGTCGCTCGAAACAATTTCGTCGGTGCAGTATTCTAAAATCCCTTTGAGATAAGTTTCAGATGCTTTCTTCATAGCTTCGTTAATCTGTTCTTTTGTTGCTTCTGTTTCTAATTCTGCAACGAAGTCAGTTACCGAACCATCCGGGACTGGAACGCGTAAAGCAAAGCCATCAAGTTTTCCTTTCAAATCAGGTATAACTTTTCCTACAGCTTTTGCAGCACCTGTAGTTGTTGGGATGATATTTAATGCTGCAGCCCGGGCACGTCGCAAATCTTTATGCGGTAAATCTAATACACGCTGGTCGTTCGTGTATGCGTGAATAGTCGTCATCATACCTTTTTTGACTTTGAAATTATCGTGCAGAACTTTTACCATCGGTGCAAGACAGTTTGTTGTGCAAGAAGCATTCGAGAGGATAACTTCTTTTCCTGTCAGAACATTTTCGTTCACACCCATTACTATGGTTGCGTCAATTTCATCTTTAGCGGGGGCTGTGAGAACTACTTTTTTTGCTCCTGCTTTTATATGCAATTCAATTTTTTCGCGTTTTGTGAACACACCCGTTCCTTCTATTACTATCTCGGCTCCTAATTTTGCCCACGGTAATGCTGCGGGGTCTTTCTCTGCCATCACAGGATAACTTTTCCCATTTACGATTATCGAATTATCAGTATGCGATACTGTTCCGTTAAATTTTCCGTGAACAGAATCATATTTCAAAAGATGTGCAAGAGTTTTTGCATCTGTTATGTCGTTGATGCCTACGAATTCGATCCCTTCAACTTCCAAACCGCGGCGAAAAACTAATCTGCCGATTCTTCCGAAGCCGTTAATTCCAATTTTTATAGCCATTATATTCTCCAAATAGTTTTAATTATAAATCATTTCAGTTTAATTTTTGTTAAATTCACATCAAATTTATGAATAAATGGGTAGAAAGGCAAATAAGGGATTATAGGTAAATATTAAAAAGAGTGATAGCGTTTTATCTTCCCATTAATAATAGCAACCAGAATATCAAGGTCGAATGGTTTCGTTATATAATCATCTACACCAAGTTGGAAACCTGAACGCATAACTAATTCATCTTGCAAAGCACTCATGAAAATAAAAGGAGTCTTTCTCAGGTATGGAATTTCCTGTACCGAGGAAAAGAACTTGAAACCATCCAAATCCCCCTGCGGAAACATTATATCACATAGTATCAGGTCAAATGCACTAGTCTTCAGCTTTTCAAATGCACTCTCAATATCAAGAGCCGTAGTAACATCGAATCCGTTTCCCCTTAATGTGTCTTCAAGTATTTGCAGCAAGATATCATCATCGTCAACCACAAGAATACTCCCTTTACTTTTCTTTTTCTTAAAACTTGATTTAATGAAAGACTCGATTTGTGATTTTTGTTCGTCGGTTATATGAAATTGTTTTCTAATGTCGTCTAACTTTTTTTTATTTTTTAAAGTGATTTCACCTGCAAGAATTCCCTTTTGGACCTGAGCGATGTACAACTCGAGCTGTACATCGGACTCAAGACTGAAATGTTCATCAAAAGTAAGTTCAAGAAGCTCTTTCAACCGCATCAATATCTTAGCACCTTCAACCGAAGGTTGTCCGTTAGTGTAATTCGCGTGCATCTTTTCGCGATACAGTGCAATTCTTCCTTCTCTCGTATCCGGTACTTTTATTCCCAATATCTCAAGCTTGTCGTCGTACTCCTTCGATATTTGTTCCAACCTACGGAGAAAAGTTTTTTCCATTTTACTATGGAGTTCTTCTCTTATTTCTTTTATTGCTCTGTTATTTTCAGCTACCAAAGCATCATATTTTTGTTGGAAATTTTTCTTTTCTGCAGCTATCATCGCTTCAGCATCAGCTTGAATTCGTTTTCTCTCCTCTGTGATTTGGGTTTGATACATTGCTTCGAATTCCCGCTCGAGTAATTGTAGAAAAGCATTTCTGTTTTTCTCGAATTGTTTTAGTGTTTGCGCAGCATTTCTTTCAGCATTGTGAAGTTCCTGTGTATATTTTTCTTTAAACTCGTTTTCTATCTCATTTCGAATAGTTTGTTCAGATGGAATAAGGATATTGTTTATCTGTTCAACCGTTTGAGCAGGTTTTTCGGTTGTTACACTTTGGCTTCCTTCAACCCTACTTTTTTTAAGAAGGTGAGGGTTATCTTCTAAAAACTGTATTCTTTCTTCAAAGGCTTTCAGGTATGGATTCATGGGTCCCCATTCTTTTGCTTCTGCTAAACTCTCTCTGGCTTTAGTAAGATTTCCATTTTTTATTGAGCCATCAACCTCCCTGAGACAACGATGAAAATTTTTCGTTACATCTGCGGAATTGATATCTGAATTTGATTGATTCGTTTGCATATCTTTATTTTTGTTCCCGATTTTATTTGTTTATTAGTTCTACTTTTTTATTGAGCCAGATGAAATTTCTTCCATTGATGAAAATAAAGACTGCTTTATAATAGCAAATATTTTGAATATTTTCAAATCGGGGATTATCGCAAAATGTCCACAAATAATCAAAACTCGGATTCCTGACAACAGTGCAGAAGTAATCTGTTGTTAAATAAATTATTAAGAGTCTCCTTCCAATCCCTATCCATCAGCTTTATCTAATTTTCCATAAGGACTGTGTTATACAACTTCCCCATATTTATTTTTATGTCCCCCTTTTAACAGTAACAAGTGGTGGAAAAGTCGCAAACCCTACAGATGTGTATATTCAATAGAATTGAAACAATTGCGGTATTGAAAATAATTTCAATAATAATAACACTCATATATTTTTTTTAATCACAGAGCTTCAAACAATACAAAATTAATGAATACTTATGCGAATTGATTCGTAAACAAGCGCTCCGATATCCTACAATACCGGAGCGCTTGGGATGAATGATAGGAGCTACTATTTGAATTCCCTTAATGTCACAAATAAACCTTCTTTATGCATCTCATTACAATAAGTGTTTATCACAGTATAATTATAAACTTAAAATAATTCCAGGATAAAAATAATTTCCACAAATATTAGGACCCACCATGTTTGAAAAATTTAGTGTTAATAATCCAAATAATTTCAAAGCTATCCTTTTCACAACAAAAGGACCACCTGATTCTAGGCTCAAATCGAAGGAATATTCTTTACCTATTAAAAAATGGAACCATATACCAGCACCTGTGCTAAAATGATTTTCATAAGTGGAAACGAATTCGCGTTTCACAGGGTCATAACCATCACTCCCTCCATTATTAGCGATAAATATACCATAGGTCCCCCCTATGTATACACCCACGTGGTCATCGTTTGAATATCCAATTCCAGCACGAGGCATTAATTTAAAAAAACCGCCACTCACATCGAGAAATTTTGAGCCAGTAACTTGAGAAGATAGCCCAAAAGCAATTGACCTAAAGGACAGGAAGCTTTCCAGACTCACACCTGAGCCTAATCCTGTTCGCCGCCCATTTGGAGTTTCTACATCGATAAAAGCTGGTGTAAAAAGCCACCCTCCCTTTTTCGCTTGACCATATAAATTTTCAAAAGATAAAATGCTTACAAATAATAGCAATATGTATATTTTTAGTATCATAAGTGGGACTCATTATAAAATTAAAAATTTTATCCCAGCTAGTAATTGGATATTCCATATTCTACTTAATTCAAAATTCCCAACCATATCCATTGTATATCTCGTCTCAAAAAACGGTGAGAACGTCGATCCTTTGTTAAGTTCAAGTCCTCCTCCACATATAATTTTATAACCAGAATTAAAAACCAATCTGATTCCTTCGACCGAGGTCTCATGCTTAAATATAAGACTTAATCCACTGACAAAATAAGTTACGACTGAACTTGGCGATGAAGTTAACTTAAATAAAAGGGGTAATTCAATTTGATATGAATTATAGTTGGATTTTTTCAAGATGAATGAATAATTTTCAGAATTATCTGAAGTCTGGATTTCTCCACTCACTTGTTTGTATTGTAATTCACATCTCAATGAGATCCTATCAGATGCTTGTGTCTCAATCAAAAACCCAAATAATATTGTGGCATCGGGTATTCTTGTGAAAGTTGGCTCTTTGATGTAACCACCTAATTCTCCGCCAATATTAAGTGTAGATTGTGCCACAATAGTAGAATTAAAAAATAACAAACTAACAGTTATGAAGATCATTATATTCATATTTTTTCTTTTATTTTTTACAATTTATTTTTTATAATGGCTCATCGTGGAAGTGAGTGGGTAAAAATGATAGATAGAAACAGCGTAACA
>JASEGV010000009.1 GCA_030017895.1 Bacteroidota bacterium
TGAATTCATTCATTTAATATCATTTAAATTAATGACACTATTTTTTCTTCTTGGCGATATTCTTCGTTTTTGGAGATGACTTTTTAATTCCTGAATTTCCGTGTCCAGAACCAGGCATTGAAACGGCAACAAGGTTTTCTCCAACTGCATTTATTTCATATGCTCCTGTTCCAACTTTATCTACTAAACCGTACTCTTTTGCATTAACCAATATTACATTAGGGTTTTTTGGTCTTTCTCTATTTGCTTTTCTGCTTGCTTCCATCAAATCATCCTTTGTAATTGCATTCTTTTTTTCAGAAGCAGGAGCTTCAAACTTATAGTAGTATGCAACAGCAGCAACTAACTGATTTGCCGATGTTGGATTTTTTTCTTCAAGGAATGTCTTTATGTCCTTACCTCCAGATGTAGGAGGCGAAGTATTTGGAGCTGGAAGCGGAGTAATTGATTTGATTCCAATTCTCTCGCTTGCCCACTTAATTATTTTTCCCCTTTCAGTTTCATCAAAGGGTTCCAAAGCAATACAAATAGCTCTTACTGCTTCTAAGTCGTCTGGTTTCTGTGACATAAGTTTTGATTTTTTTTAAGTTAATTTTTCTATCGGAAGTTTCAAGTTAGCACTGTCGCCAACGTGCTTTGTAAAAAAGACGTCCTGCTTGCAGGGTGATAAACTGTATATATTCCTTTATTTTCATCTAACTATAATCTAATTAAATTTATCTCTTTAGTCAACAATAAGGCCTACCGTGGAATCACTATTTTTCTGGTGTGAAGCTGTCTAAAAATTCTTTGTCAACCTTTTCGTTCTTTTTGAGCTTTACAGGTCAAATTTTCCCAATTCGTTTCAATTCCCAAAAGCATTTTGCAGTAGCATTAATGTCCACAGCAGCATTATGAGATTCTTCAAAACTTGTCCGGAAAAGTTTGTAATGCAACTCTGAAAGTTTGGGCCACTTGTAACCATAAGGTCCGTCAATTGCACAAAATTTTGTTGTGCTTTCCATTGTGCAAATTTTTCTCTTTGTTGCAATACTGTTTTGCATCCTATTTCTTAAAAATTCGGCTCCAACAATCTTTTCGTCAAAACTCATATTATGTGCTACAAGATAGTTAGCTTCATTAATTAGCGAATTGAATTCTTGTAAAACTAGCAAAATAGATTTCCCTTCTCGATTAGCTCTTTCTGTCGTAATCCCGTGAATTCTTGATACGTCAGAAGGAATTGTAAATCCCTCTGGTTTAATAATATAGTCATCACCAGAAATTTTATTTCCATTTTTATCATAAAATAAAAAAGCTAATTGAACCATACGTGGCCAATTGTTTAGGTCTGTTACTGGTGCTTTCCAATTTCTTGGTAATCCTGTTGTTTCTGTGTCAAAAAATAGATACATATTTATGTCTTTTAAGTTTCTGCCTACTCTAATCGGTTTTCAGCATCCCCGTTTTTTCCTGCGCGGCATTCTGTTACGCTTGCACTTATCTTTTGAATCACGCAATGCTTCCGTTAACTAACTGATTATTTCCTTTATTTTTATCTGCCCATAATCTAATTAAAATTATTACTTTAATCAACAATTTGCATCATATACCGAATTTCCATATCTTTTTACACGAATTTACTAATCCAATATCATAGGAGAATAAAAAATGAAACATCTATTAACCTTTGGAGTTGTTGTGTTTTTATCCATAATTCTAATATCGTGTCAAAAGGAAGAACAAGTTATGAAGATATCTGAACAGACGATCCAAAAAGTAATTCAGGATTTGAAAACAAAATATCCCAACATTGATGCAGCGAAAATCGATAAAGGTGTAAAACAGGCAGCCCAATTTTGGCGACAAGAAGACGGCACTGAAGAAGATTTTGTAAAAGTTTGTAGCGACTACTTTATAGGCGACCCGAAGTTGTTAGAAGAAACCTTTACCCGCTTACAGAAAAATTTTGAACTTGTTTATGGCTATATGACTGAGTTGAGTCGCGATGTAAGCATACCGCTTCACGAAGATACCGGCGAGTTGCTCCCAGTAGATTATTTGTTCGGCGAGTTTTCTCCGTTTGCGCATCTTCAGGACGATTTCTATAAAACAAAAATTGCATTTGTAGTGCTATTGAATTTTCCGATTACTACACTCGAAGAAAGATTGGAATCCGGAAACAACTGGACACGCGAAGAATGGGCAAAAGCACGTCTTGCACAGATGTTTTCTAAACGTGTTCCCGCAGAAGCAAATCAAAAAACAGCGCAAGCTTACAACAACGCTGAAAACTATATAAGTTCTTATAATATTATTATGCACAATTTGCTTAACGACAACGGTGAAAGATTATTTCCCGAAGGGAAAGTACTTTTAAGCCACTGGGGTTTACGCGATGAATTGAAAGCTCAATACGCAAACGCCGACGGGTTACCACGTCAAGAAATGATACGCACAGTAATGGAAAAAATTATCCGTCAGGAAATACCAAAAGCTGTCATCAACAACCCCGATTTGGATTGGACGCCATCAACAAACAAGGTCGCTCCTGCCCCAAATTCCAAACCCGAAACTAAAGCCGATGATACGCCCGAACAAAATACCCGGTATGAAATGTGGCAAAACATATTCAAAGCACAACGCGAAATAGACAAATACTACCCGCACCTTCCGACTTTAATGGACAGAAGATTTAAGGAAGACCGCGAAATTCCTGAAGCACAATTTGAGGAATTATTAAAATCTATTTTAAGTTCACCGCATATTAAGCAAACCGGCGAAGTGATTGAAAAGCGGCTCGGTCGGAAATTAAAACCGTTCGATATTTGGTATAATGGATTCAAAGGACAAGGAAAATTTAATGAAGCAGAATTGGATAAAATCGTGAAGGCGAAGTATCCGCATGTTGCTGCGTTCGAAAAAGATATGCCTAATATCCTTACAAAACTTGGTTTTTCTTTTGATATGGCTCAATTCCTTGCGAGTAAAATTGAAGTCGATGCTGCACGCGGTTCAGGACACGCGATGGCAGCAGGCAGGTTGGTAGATAAAGCCCACCTGCGAACGAGAGTTCCGAAAGATGGAATGAACTACAAAGGATATAACATCGCCTTACACGAATTAGGACATAACGTCGAGCAGGTGTTGTCATACAATAAAGTAGATTATACACTGTTGCGCGGCGTCCCGAACACAGCCTTCACTGAAGGATTTGCTTTCGTTTTTCAATCGCGCGATTTAGAGTTGTTGGGTTTTAAAGAAAAAGATGTCAACAAAGAACATCTCGATGCATTAAATTCTTTATGGCAAACATACGAAATCAGCGGTGTCGCACTTGTAGATATGTATGCTTGGAGATGGATGTATAAAAATCCGGATGCAACTCCTGCACAATTAAAGGATGCGGTTATTCAAATTGCTAAAGATGTTTGGAATGAATTTTATTCGCCTGTATTTGGAGAGAAGGATGTATTTCTCCTGGCGATTTATTCGCACACGATAAACTCCGGTCTTTATACTCCCGACTATCCGCTGGGTCATATTATTGCATTTCAGGTTGAAGAGTATTTGAAGAAAGGAAACCTCGCGAAAGATATGGAGAGAATGTGTGTACAAGGCGCAATAACGCCGAACCTGTGGATGGCAAAGGCAGTAGGTCAACCGATTTCAACAAAGCCAATGTTAGATGCAGCGGAAAAAGCATTGGCGGAAGTAAAATAAAAATTCAGTTAACCTCCCGAAGGTTGAGCAAGATTAAACAAATCAAACCTTCGGGAGAGTTACTATACCGTCCTTGAAAATATCGGTTTTTCTTTTACCATTTTTTTAATGTAGGCATCGAAACACATTGCTATCGTTCGAAGAACAAGCCGGCCCATACCTTGAATCAATATTTTGTCGTTTGAATTTACAACAATCCCCTCATCGATAAATTGCTGTAGGTCCACCAACGACTCCGAAAAATATTCATCGAATTTGATGTTAAATTTTTTCTCAATCTGATTTTTATCAATTTCTAAATCACACATAAGCCGGAGTATTACAAACTTTCGGATTACATCATCCTCGTTCATCCGATAACCGATATGTATCGGGAATTTCCCTTCATCTATGCTCTTATAGTATTCTTCAAGTGTTTTATAATTTTGAGAATAAACAGTTCCGAAGTGAGAAATTGAAGACATTCCGAAACCGAACAAATCGGCTTGGGCATTCGTGGAGTATCCTTGAAAATTTCTATAAAGAGTTTTATTCTTCTGAGCGATTGCCATTTCATCTGTTGGTTTTACAAAGTGGTCCATACCTATGTACACGTAACCGTTAGTTACTAACTTTTCGATTGTCATTTTTAATATCTGAAGTTTCGTGTCGGCTGTCGGCAACTCGGATTGGTTTAACAATTTCTGATGAGGTTTCAACCACGGTATGTATGCAAAGTTGAAAATGGCAAATCTCTCCGGTGAAATCTCGATCGCTTTATCAAGAGTTTTTTCGAACGACTCTTGTGTTTGTTTAGGTAGTCCGTAGATTAAGTCGAGGTTAATGCTTTTAATTCCAAGTTCACGTGCCCAGTTGTAGGCGTTCATTGTAATTTCTTCGGACTGAAACCGGTTTGACGCAACTTGGACTTCTTCGTTAAAGTCCTGCACACCGATACTTACTCTGTTCATCCCTACTTCACGGAATGCTTTCATGTGTTCGAAAGTTAAACCTCGCGGATCAATTTCTACACCGTATTCGATGTTCTGTCCGAAGTTAAATCTATCCTTTATATAATTCCCTACGTCTCTGATCTGTTCCGGATGAAGATAAGACGGAGTACCTCCACCCCAATGAAGTTGAACAACTTGACGTTGATGTGAGATGTATTTTGATACGGTCTCAATTTCCTTTTTCAAGTAACCGATATATTTTTTAAGATGCTCACTATTAGGAGTTATGATTGTTGTACAGCCGCAGAAATAACAGAGGGTATCGCAGAAAGGAATGTGAAAATATAGAGACAATGGATGAGTACTGTTTGAATTGTTTTGAATTAAATCCTCTTTAAACCATTGAGGTGTATACTCTTGAGTGAATAAAGGTGCAGTCGGATAGCTCGTATATCGAGGACCGGGTTTATCGTACTTTTTTAAAAGACTTATATCTATATTTGCAAATATTGAATTCATTTGATTACTAATAATTTTTTGATGTATAAAATTAGGAATAAATTGAGTGAGAGGCAAATTTTGATATGACTATGTAATTTTGTATATTAACAACGCAAAAATAAAATATCGCGGGGTGGAGCAATTGGTAGCTCGTTGGGCTCATAACCCAAAGGCTGCAGGTTCAAGTCCTGCCCCCGCTACAAAATAAAAATTCCTCACTCCTAGTGGGGAATTTTTGTTTTTAGTGGATCAGGAAGGATTGAAATTAAGTTGAGTTCCGATTGCGTAAACAATCGGAACGAAATGCCGCCTTTTTTTTGCGGCATCCTGCCCCCGCTACAGGAAAAGCCGATTCTGAAAAGAGTCGGCTTATTTTTTTTATGACCCCGATATGATCCTGCAGCTTTATGTTAATCTATTTTAAAAGATTATTTTTGTTATTACGTGTTGGTCCACCGTGCCAAAGGTTCGTTTTAGCGCCACAAAAAACTATTTGAGATGGGCAACTAGGCTTCAAGTGCTCTGATTAGTTCTTCCTCCCTACCCAATTTTCACTCAAATAATATTTACTCTTTAACTGCACCAGCCATCAAACCGCTGATGTAATATTTTTGCAATGCAAGGAATAATACCATAACCGGCATGATGGTAATTACCGAGCCTGCCATCATCAGTTCGGTGTCTTGTACGTGCTCGCCGGCAAGGTTGGCAAGTGCAACCGGCAGAGTATACATCGAATCGTCGGTCATGACAATGAGGGGCCAGAGAAAATCGTTCCACGTTCCCATAAACGTGAATATCGCAAGCGTAATCAATATAGGTTTGCACAACGGAAGTATTATCGAACGATATATTCTGAAATCGCTCGCTCCGTCGATGCGTGCAGCGTCGATCAAACTGTCAGGAATCGAGAGAGCGTATTGACGTATAAGAAATATTCCAAAAATACTTGCCATACCTGGAATAATCACACCGAGATAAGTATTAATTAATCCCATCTTGTTAAGCATCAAGAATAATGGAAGCATCGTAACCTGTGCGGGTATTACCATTGTCGAAATGAGCAGCTTGAACAGACGGTTACGACCGGGAAACCGGTATTTAGCAAACGCGTATCCTGCCATCGAGTTAAATAAAAGTGAGATGAACGTAACTGCAGTGCTAATCAAAAAACTATTTATGACGTATCGCAGTACATCTAAACGTGTGAATAGCAAAGCGTAGTGGTCAAGTGTAACGGATTCTGAAAAAAATTTGGGCGGATACGTGCTCGCTTGTCCTGTCGGCATTACGGAAGCTGATAACATCCATAGAAGCGGCGTCAACGTGGCGACGGCAAGAATGACAACAAGAATAAACAGCATTGTTTTTAGAATATTTTTCATCCTTCCTCTCCCCGCTTTTGTAGTCTGAACTGGATAATTGATCCGATCAGAATTATTACAAACAGTACAAACGCCAATGATGCCGAGTATCCCATATTCCACCAACGAAATCCTTGCTGGTACATCAATAATACAATGCTGAGAGTGCTGTTAAGCGGACCTCCTTGTGTCATGACATACGGCTCTGCGAATAGCTGGAAATATCCAATCATTGTGATAATGCTGACGAAGAGTGTCGTGGGAGCTAACATCGGAATTGTGATAAAAAGAAATTGCTGCCGGGCATTTGCACCGTCGATGCGCGCGGCTTCATACAGTTCATCCGGGATATTTTGCAATCCTGCAATAAATATGATCATGTTATATCCGAAGTTTTTCCAGACCGCCAGCAGGATGATAGCAGGCATTGCATAAGTTGGATCGCCTAACCAATCGATAGGGGTAACTCCGAAAAAGCTTAGAAAGTAATTCAACAACCCAAACCTTGGATGGTAAACGAACCGCCAAACTACAGCGATGGCAACGAGTGTAGTTACGACGGGCGCAAAGTAAATTACACGGAAGAAGCTTTTGAAACGCACGAGTTTTGAATTGAGTAGTATCGCAGCGGCTAACGAAACGGCAACAGATAACGGTCCACCAACAAGCACAAAGTAAAAAGTATTTTGGAACGCCTGCCAGAAAAGCGGGTCGTTAAAAAGTTGTAAATAATTGCGGAAGCCGACAAAACGAACATACTGAATATTCCCTAAAGAGTAAATGTCGAAATCGGTAAAACTCATTACGAATGCCGCAATGACGGGTAAGAAGAAAAATATAAATATGGCTGCTAAAGCCGGTGTAAGAAAGAAATAAGCCGCGCTATAAAAACTTTTCGCCGATGAACTCGTTATATGTTTCGTTTCAATATACATGCATCACTTTCGGTTCAGCATCCACCTGCGTTTTTCTAAAATTATATTCACATCTTTGTCGAGCTCTGCAAGAGCTTGATTAACGGATATTTTTTGTGCCGATGCCATTTCAGCATACTGTTGAACTTTCATTGCAATTTGTTCCCACTCAGGAATTTTAGGTGTCGGTACAACGTGCTTGAACTGTTCATAAAAAGCTTTTACATAGACATTGTTCTTAAACAACGTATCGTTCCATGCTTCTTCAACAGCGGGAAGATTACCCGTTACTTTGTAAAATTCTAACTGCTGTTGCACTGCCGAAAGATATTCTATGAATTTCCACGCTTGTTCTTTCTTCGTCGAGTTGCGAAAAATCACTAAGCTGGCACCTCCGGCAAGTGAGATTCCCGGCGTATTCTTATCGGGACCGGGTAGCGGTGCTGTCATCCATTTATCTTGAAGCGCCGGCGGCATTCGTTTTTGAAACTCACTGATATTCCATGGACCTGTAATATACATAGCAAAAAATCCCTCAGCGATTCCCTGATAGATGTTTGTAACTTGCGTAATACCCACAGGCGCGAGCTTGTTTTGGTAAAATCGCATTATGTACTCAAAAGCTTTTGTAAACTTCTCACCGCTGAAATCGCCATAACGGTTGTCATTTTTCAACAACGTAGAGCCGTTTTGTAATCCAGCAACAACAAACGGAACCCATTCGTTTGTAGGCAGCAGAACGGCATATTTTTCTATCCCGCCTGCTAACTGTTTAATTTTCATCGAAGCATCGAACCACTCATCCCAAGTTGCCGGTGGATTTTTGTAGCCCGCCTGTTCTAAAATATCTTTACGATAAAACATTACCCGAGTGTCAACGTACCAAGGTATGCCGTACGGAATGTCGTCTATAACATTTGTTTCCCATATCCCTTCGAAATATTTTTCCTTCCTGACGATAGAAGAATTTTCAATCCAAGGATTTAAATCTTCTATCGCATTCAGGAGTGTGAATTCGGGAATCCAGGTATTTCCGAGTTGTGATACGTCGGGAGTTGAGTTTCCGGCATAAGCTGTAAGTAATTTTTCGTGAGCGGCGGTCCAAGGTATTGATTGGACTTTTACTTTAATCCCGGGATTTCTTCGCTCAAACTCAGGAATCAGTTTCTGAACATTTTCGCCTTCAGCACCCATCGCCCAAAATATGAGAACCGTTTCGGATGAAGGTGATGAACGGCAGCTTAATTGTGAGATGGTTATCAACAAGAGCGAGGCAATCAAGTATGTAACAATTCTATTCATTAAGAATTAACAGATTCTAAAAGATTCAATAAATATTGTTGTATTACCGGGTCAACACGGCGATCATAAAGTTGAGAAGGGCGAAATCGATTTACTAATCGTCCCCTCAACTGTAAGCGTGAAACAAGTACCTTACCTTTACCGATAGGAATTTCGAACACAGCCAAAGTTTTCAGTTTCAAACCGCACCGGGCAAATACTTTTGAAACACCGTCGGCTTTAACATCGTGTTGCGAGACAACTTCGCCACCATAGCCACCGTTAAACATTTTCAAATGTTCTTTCAATATATTTTTCCACAAATGATGTGAATGATCTTCTGCGAAAAGGTACGAATCGTAACCGCCGCGATCTGTATCTGAACGCTTCTCAATTGTCAATTGAATTCCGCTGGCTACAGGGACAACGATATTCTCTTCGATTCCATATTCTGGTTCGTTAATAATCAATGTACCGCCCGATTTAATAAATTCTGTAATTTCATTTAAATTCAATTGATACGTTTTATTCTGTAACGAACTTCGGTCAATAATCAATGTCTTGAATTTACTGAAATCTCCATTAAAAACAATATGAGGTATCGCTATCATACTTAAAAAATCAGAAATCTCTCCATCAGCTTCTAACAATCCGAAGGTTATCCCTTTCATTCGTTCTGAAGCTTGTGGTGGATCAAACACGTGAGCAATTTTCTGACTGTAAGCTAACGACATATTTTTATTACTGGCGAATAATTCTGCCCGGACGTAAAAAGTGCCTGGTTTTGGAGGCATTCTGATGACAATTGGATGTTCTACACAACTACTCCCTTCTACAGATACAACTTCATTTTTTTGCCAAAACCATTTTTCATTACCGTCTGTGATGCCGTAGAGTATCTGCCCATTTTGCTTTTCGTTGGTATCATTAAATATATAGAGTCGGATTGTGCATTCCTCGTTAACAAAGAAATGCCTATCCCATAATTCTAAACTTAATCCGAACGGAGAGAATACATTTTTTAAAGATTCAAGTACCGGCTTTGGCTTCAAATCTTTTATACTACCTGCAAACCAATGACCTGTCGGTCCATCATTATTGCTCAAATAGACAAACGGCTGAATTGCACGAACACGCATACGGCGGAATAATTCGACTAACTCCTGAGCAAGAAATGATTGATGCCTAATCAACTCTTCTTGTGTGTAATCTTTTCCGAGCCATCGCTCGATGACATCTTTTGTCAGCGCTGTCGGTTGAAAATTTTTATCCAACCACCACCATAGAAATTCATTTACTACAGAAGGTGTCGTTGAATGTTCAATTTCTTCTAATGGAACGGTGAAGCCGAATCTGCGTTCATTCAACACCGGACCGAGTGAGTAAATGTATGGATGCTGCTCTATAAAATCGACAGATTCCCACGGGCGTGTTGGATCTAGATCTTTCATCTTCGGCACGATTTCTTTCTGGACGACATCATCCGTTGATTCGTTTATCGGGTCCCAGATAATGATACTCGGATGATTCCAGTTATCTTGTAACCAACGAGTAAATTCTTTAGTGATTTGTTCTTTCGTTCCGGAAGTTGTCCAGAATTGCCACTCGTTTTGAATTAGTATCCCGTATTCATCCGCAATGTCGTACCATCGGTTGTACATTTGTCCGAGGTGATTTCGGAAAAAATTGAAGTTGTGTGCTTTCGGAATATCAACCATGATTTTCTTAATCCATTCAGAATTCCATGGGAGTAATACACGGTCAGGGTCGGAAAGAAAGCGATGAAAAGCAATGTTGCCGCCACGTAAAAATATTTGCTCCCCGTTTAAATAAAAATCGGAGCCTGATATTTTGAATTCGCGCATACCGAAAGTTGTAAACGTTTGGTCAACCACTTCACCTCCATCCTCAATGGCAATCTCAATCTCATACAGAAATGGATATTCGGGATACCAGAGTTGCATATAATCAATTGAAATTAAAAGAGTTACACTTGCCTCCGAGTTTGCCAAAACTGTTACATCAGTTGCAATAATGTTGGAGCTTTGAATTTTAGATTTCTTCTCCAAAATTTTTCCAACAATCCTAACCTCTTTATTTGATGTAAAACCGTTTTCGATTGTTACTCGAACTTCTGCTTGTTGTGAGTTAATGTGAGGAATAACTTGAACTAATTTAACTCTGGGATTACCCGATAAATTGATATACACATCTCCCCAGATGCCGGGAATATATATTTCTCGTTCTTGGTCTTTGCCAACTGCGCTCTCGAGCGGGAGCGTGTCACGAGAACCCACTCTCACTAATAGTTCATTTTCTTTGCCATATAAAAGTGCATCCGTGCAAATGTATTCCTGAGATGTGTAGCAAGCTATGTCGCCGCCGATGTGCTTTCCATTCAGCCATACTTCAGTTCCGGACATCGCCTGTTCGATGGTCAATACAGCAATCTGATATTGATAAGGCTCATCTACGCGAAATGTTTTCCGATACCAGTGATAATCGTATGATTGCCAGTTGTATTTTGGATCAGCGCTATCCACAAGAGATGGAACTTGGACTTGATGGTCCCACTTTGATGGTGAACTCTCTTTTTCACCGGGCTGTATTTCCCAAGAACCGTTGAGAGAGATTTTTTTTTTCGGTTGTTTAAAAAAATTTGTACTCATCTTGCGGATTTCAGAATAACGGTTGCCGGCAATGTTTTAATTTCGATACCGCGCTTGGTCTGCTTTACCTGTTTACCATTAATTTGGACTGAAACAATTGGATTGCTTAAAGGTGAACGGAGAATAATTTTACCGGGAGGGATTTGTATGTTGCCACCGATTTTTACAATCAAACTTTCGCCAGTTTTTTTCATACTATAATCAATAACACCGTAGTAAGTAGTTAGTTTTTTCACTTCAATGCCATCCGGTTCGTTCAGCCAATCTTCTGGAATACCCGCTCCGATAACAAGTGAGGTATCTTTCTCTCGCTCATAGGCAAACATACTTCGAACGGAACGAATAAAATCCGAAGCTACCCACGTGTGCGGCATATCGCCGATAAATCGTGGAGTATTCGGATTTTTCCACACGACTTCCGCCCAATGATTCCACCCTCTCGGACGCTGGTCTTCAAAAAAGAAATTCAGCAACTCGTGTGCGCGTTGTTTCTGACTCATAAAAACATAAGCACCGATTATACGAACTTCATAAGGAGTGTAATTCAGCCAATCAATTTTACCGTCGCGCCTGTCGGTAAAGAATTTGTAATAACGGTCGAATGTATTGATGAGTTGCGGTTCGGGAATATTGCCCAACTCGCCGATAGGATTTACACCAATAGCAGTTGAAGTGGCATCGAAATCACCAAGCTCAACACAACCGGGGATGTAATCAATATTTTTGTTTTGCATCGCAAGCCGCATCGAAGCGTATAAACAAATCTGAAAATCATCTGTTTCAGAGTTGAATTCCTTTTCAATATTTTTCTCACCCAAAATTTGTGCGATAGCAGTCGCATCTTTAAGCCCGCGCAATACCCAGAAGTCGTCCCAGTACGAGTGCATCGGTTTGGCTGAGTAACCCTCGTGGCTTATGGATTCGGGAACCAGACCAAACATAGCTCGTTGCTCTGGCGTGCCATATTTGAAGTCGTCAGTTTTACGTTGATTGCGGAGGAATTGTATATACCTGACTGCTTTTGTAATATTATCAAACTTTCCGCGTAACCAGATCGTGTCTTTTGTGAAATGAAAATATTGCATTACGAGATAAATAAATTCACCGTGACTGTCGTGCTCAGGAACCGGGTCAGCGCCGCGAGAATCGACAACGCAAGGAATTTTTCCATCGGGGAATTGGTACTTTGCATACCAATCTATATATTCACGCACTTCATCTGTTATACCCATATAGAGAAGCGCTGAGGAAGTTAGCGCCCCATCTCTTATCCAAGACCGCTCGTACGAACGAGAACCGGGTTGAATAGCCGGTCCATCCCGGTTTATCAGTATATAAGCAATATTCGATTTCAGTGTGTTTACAACTTTCTCGGCTGATTTGGGAAGTTTAAATTCAACCGCACTAAGTTTAGTTTCCCAAAATTTCTGAGTTTTATCCAACAATTCTATTGCTAATGATTTTGCCGAAGTGTCATCCTGATTAGTTCTGAAGTTCGTCAGTTTCTCGTCGAATGGAACAATCAGAGAGTTATCCTTCGAACTGCCGGATGGTAGAGCCAGGTCATATTCGAATGCAGCAGATGCATAACCGAAATGATCGGTGATATTACGAGTAGGTGGAACTTCTCCACGAGAAATAAATGATGTTATATCGCCTTGGTCAAATTCTGCCGCACCGAAAGCGTTATGGGTCGAGAGAGATAACACTTGCGTTACATCGTTAACTGTAGCTATCCCATTAGAATACTTTATTGAACGAATATTTGCCGTCCCGCCCACCATATTCAAATCTTGCGATGGCGGATTAACTTGAAATGGACGTAATGTAACAAATAATTTCCCATCAACCAGCATATCGCTTTTATTCTCTGCAGTGTAATTGACAATCAATACCGGCTTCCCCTCTACATTGGCGGCAAATGTTGTTGTCTTCAGAATGAAATCATTATATTTCCACTCGACGATAGGAATCGGCAGGTAGCTGCGGTCGAGCGATTGCGTAATGCTAACTTCATTCCAAGTAATAAATTTACCGTTGAGATATAAGAATGGTTCGAGCGAAAAACTCGCTTTATCAACCTCTATCATTCCCTCTTCATTTATCATTGCTTCCTTCGTATCGCCGCTAACGCCGACAATAGTCCAATACGACATTTGATTGGAAAAATATTTTGGAAAATATCCTCGAGGTGCGTCACTTGCAACTGTTATGATAAATGCATTTGGTGACGAACCGAACTCTACACTTTTCACATCAATATTTCTGATGCCGTAGTTTTTGTTGTTGATGCTCTTCTTTAGATTCAATCTGAGAAAACGAGTTTCCGCCTCAGGTAAATAGATATAATCGCGGTCTCCATTCCCACTCGTTACTCGATAGACCGTCGTCCAATTTTTTCCATCATCCGAAAAGGCAACATCATACTGCTCTGCATACTTTTCCTTTTCCCAGTCAATCACCATTCCACCAAACTCACGATCCTCTTGAAAATCGATAACCAACCACTGTTGTTCCGACTGTCCGCCGCTCATCCAAATTGTTGTATTATTTGCATCAATCGCAAATTGGGGTGAAGAATTTTTTGCGAATGAAGAAGCAGTTGCAACCAGTTTTAAGTTTGGTGTTGCTTCAGTAATTGGTTCGATTTTGAATTCATCAATGTAAATTGTTCCCTTACCGCCGCCTGTTCCGGCAGAGACGACAAACTCAATTTTATCTACATCTTTTATTTTACCACCGCCGGAAGGTCCCCAAGCAAAAGTAATATGTCGCATCTTGATTGTTCGCTTAGTCCATTCTTTTGAAAATTCAACATTCAGTTTCTTGGTCCAAAAAACGTTGCCTGCTGTGTCGAGCAGCTTAAATTCAAAATTATTTACCGGCGCATCACCTCGAAGATAAAATGTAAATTTATAATTTTCCGGCAAAAGAAGTTTGAGCCTCTTTTGAGCAATTGCATAACCTGAGCCGTGAAATTCAAATTGAAGCGCAAGTCCTTTTCCGCTATAACCTTGTGTTTGAGTGATATTCATCGAAGCGCCGTCGGAGACGATGGGCATCCAATATTTGATGTCTTCGTAATCATCGAGGACTCTCACTTGTGTAACCGCCGGATTCAGCAACAGGAAGAGCAACACAATTAGTTTTATGATTTTCATTTTCCTTCCAACCATCCACCTTTGAAACCGGCACGCTTCAATCCTTTGATGATGTACTGATTTTTTTTCATTACATTCCACACAAAACTGTTCCTGTAATTTTCAATCATTATTGCGATTGGACCTTGATCGATTCCCAGATAATCGTTATCGAACCAACCGTTTGGATGCTGTGGCGTTCGATAAGTCGGATTGAACGCATCTATAAAACCATACTTTCGGAATACGAGATTGTCATATTTATTTCTGAGTGCTTTTAATGTGGGAATGCATATTTCAGGGGCAAAAGGAATCGAACCAGAGGAGGCGGTTGGCGCGATAGTTCCGTCGTCGTTCGTCCAATCTATCGATGGTCCCCGAGCGGCATATCCTTCAAACTTTCTTCTTTTACCATCAATTATAAAGGATGTATCTTTTGGCCCGTCGCAAGCGGTGAAACCCCAGATTGTGTCTGAATAATCTTTGAACTTGCCGGGGTTTTCTTTTGCGTATGCTTGCTGCGAGTAAGTTGCGCGACGAGAATTCTCGAAGTAATCAATTCCTTTTCCCTTCATATACTCATCTTGAATCCCCTTGAAATCTATCCAACAATGTGAAAACTGATGACCGAAAAGGGGTGCGAAGCTAATGAATTCATATCCATAAAACTTTGCCCAAAGATATGGTTTCGTCCAGGCATCCCAAACACTTTCGGGAACAGAGTAGGTTGGAGAGCCGAGCGCAAGAATGTAGAGAATCATCGCCTCATCATAGCCGTCCCAGATATCCGAATGGAATCCACGCTCTGGTGTCCAACCGAGAGTAATCCCGTTTCTTCCAGCCATTGCCCATTTCCAATCAACTCTGCGATAAAGACTATCAGCAAGCTGACGAATTTCTTTTTCAATGTTCTTATCTCGATCAAAATAAGTTTGACAGAAAAGCACGCCAGCCATAAGTAAGCCGGTATCGATTGTGGATAGTTCGCAATTCCAGGTTCGCTTACCATTTTTGATATCAAGGAAGTGATAATAGAATCCTTTATAGCCGCTTGCGTCCGGCTTTTCACTTTGTTCAAGACTCAAAAGGAGTCGAATTGTATTCAATACCCGTTGTGCCGCTTGATAGCGAGTGATGATGCCGCGCTCAAAAGAAATTGGATATGAAGTTAGTGCGAATCCGATTGCTGCAACACTCGAAGGTGAAAACGATGCGGGCCAACGGTCGGGAGTTAAACCTGTAGTGGAATCTGTAACGTCGAGAAAAAATTGTAGTGTGCGACTTTGAAGTGTATCGAGAAAAGAATCCCATTGAAATGGATCATCGGTTGACTTGATTTGTTGGCTACATCCAATTGTAACGAATATTATTTGGATTAATATTATTATGATATTATTTTTAGTTTGCATACGGTTTGTAGAATTGCCACAACATTTTTGTCGTTGTTAAAAGTTTATTAAAATTTTATAGGTTTTGACCAAATTTATATTACTGACTGATGTTACGCAAACAAAGCTTAGGAGTACAAAAACATACGAGTCCTCTGGACTCGATTCCACACTCTTCCACATTTCTACAAACATAACAGTCCTACGGACTGTAAATGATATGTTCTGGAACACCCTGTCTCCGTAGGAGACAAATGTCTGTAGTTAACAACGAACGCAGTATACTCGACTCCAGAGGAGTCGAATGGAAGAGTAAAAAAGTAACATCATCACTTAATAAACAACATCCTTTTTGTCTGTACACCTTCACTCGTATTCAAACGATATGTATATACACCGCTCGGAAATTTTGCCGCATTCCATTCCACAGATTTATACCCGGCATCTTGGATTCCGTCAACCAATGTTGCAATTTCTTGTCCCAACAGATTAAATATTTTTAAACTAATGTATCCTCTTCGGGAAATATAATATCTAATAACTGTATTAGGATTGAACGGATTCGGATAATTCTGAAAGAGCATGAAATCCGAAATCGATACTGAAGGTTCATTCACATCGGTTACGGGTTCAAAACCTGCACGATGCAGTCCGACTTGAATGTATGGATTATTCATAAAACGATTCCAAACAGATTGAGTCCGATAGTTTTCTATCATCACGATTATCGGTCCTTGGTCAATGCCGATTACATCAGGACCCCACCAATTCACTTTTAGATTGAAAGCATCTCGGAAACCGTAGTTTGTCCAGAGTTGAGCGCGGTACGTTTTGTACAATTTATGAGCAACTGCAAGAGATTGTTCTGGAGTAAATGGTATTGAACTTAAAGCAGCAGTCGGTGTTATTGTTCCGTCGTCGTTAAATGCCGGCGGTGCACCACGGGCTGCGTATCCTGTTGGTCCGTCAGAAGCAGTGAGTCCCCAAACAGAATCGCTGTAACCGTTAAAGTTTCCCGGATTGTCAATGCAGTAAGCACGCTGAGCCAAAGTTGCACGGCGCGAGTTCTCAAAATAATCTATACCTCTCCATCGCATATAGGCATCGCGTATATTTCTGAAATCAACCCAGCAGTGCGAATACTGATGTCCGAAAAGGGGTGGGAAAGGGATGTAAGAATATCCGTAGTATGTTTCCCACGTATAACCGCTCGTCCATGCCTGCCAGGCGGTTGTGGGAACAGGTTTGGTTGGCGAGCCTAACGCAAGAATATATAAAATCATTGCTTCGTTGTAGCCAACCCAATACCCCATAGTACCGAATTGAGTTTCGGGCTTCCATTCCATCATAATACCGCTGCTAAAGTTACGCATCCAATTCCAATCGACACGGCGGTAGATAGAATCAGCATACGCACGGATGAGAGTTTCTATCGAGTCAGTTCCAGTAAAGTACTGCTGTGCGTCTAAAATTCCTGCTAACAACAACCCTGTATCGATAGATGATAACTCAGAATTCCAAGCCCGAGTTGCAGTTGTCATATCCAGGAAATGATAGAAGAAACCTTTGTAACCGATTGTACCTGATGCAGCGCTTCCCTGTGGCTTTTGCCAAAAAGTTTTAAGAGTCGTCAGCACACGGTCTTTTGCGGCTTCTCTTGCAACCCAACCTCGATCAACACCAACACAAATTGCCGATAGCCCAAAACCGACTGATGCGATGCTTGATGGCGACCAGGAAGTATTGCGGTCTTTTATCAGTCCATTCGAAGGATTGGCTTCGTACCAGAAAAAACGGAAAGCCGAATGTTGAAGGGAGTCTAACAGCTCATCGTCACTTTGGGCAAACAAGTTTGGTGATAAAATAAAATTGATAAGAAGAATTAAAACGAATGATTTCATCATTTACTTTCCGAGTGTAATTTTTATGGTGTGTGTTGAACCAACTTCAAAAACCGGAAGAACATTTTTAAGTTCAGCTGTTTTAGAATCATAAGGATTTCCATCAATCAGAATTTCTTTAACGCCGTATTCGACACTTGATGGATTGCAGACTTCAATCAAATAAGTTGCGCCGCGAAACTTTCGTTTAACAGAATATTTTTCCCACGTTTTAGGAATGCAAGGGTCAATAATCAATCCTTCAAAAGTAGCCCTGATGCCGAGTATCCAATCGAGCGTAACCTTGAACAACCATGAAGCAGAACCTGTGTACCACGTCCAACCGCCGCGACCGTAAAACGGAGATTCAGGTCCTTCGATGTTACCCGGTGTAACATAAGGTTCAGCTACATATTCGTCGGGTCTGAGTCCTCTGTTAATCGGATTAATTTTTGAAAACATCCGGTAAGCTTCGTCAGCGCGTTTAAGCAAAGCTTCTGCAACAACCGCCCATGTAGCTGCGTGTATATAAACGCCCCCGTTCTCACGCAGTCCGGGCGCATAGCGAGTAAGATAACCGATGAATGTATCTATAGTTTTGTATGCCGGATATAAAAGTAGAGGTCCTGTTTTATACCCAAGCTCTTTTTCAACCATATCCATTACCTGGTTTGCCCGATCATCGTCAGCAACCTCAGCAATAACCGACCAAGTCTGAGCATTTAGAAAAATTTTACCTTCAGTATTTTCATTGCTGCCAATCTTTTCGCCTGAATCTTTTGTCGCACGGTAATACCACTCGCCATCCCAACCAAGATTATTTAATTTTTCTTTTAATAATTTTGCCCGTTCAAGGTATGTTTTTGATTTTTGAGTATCACCATATCGCGAAGAAATTTCTGAGAAATCAATAAGTATCCGGTGAATAAAATGACCAAGCCAAACGGACTCGCCTTTCATATCAAGCCCCACAGCGCTCAAGCCGTCGTTCCAGTCGCCGCCGCCAATCAATGGCAGACCTCGTTCGCTGAACCTTTCGAGCGCCTTGTCAATTGCAAGGACACAATGATCGTAAAGTTTTACAGGTGTTGCATCATCTACAAAAGGTTCTTTACAATCGAGAATTGAAAAATCGTTAGTCTCTAAAAGAAAATTGTTAACAACGAACGGCATCCAAAGTAAATTATCTGAAATTTTTGATTTCAGGCCGATTTCAGAAATCGGATGCCACCAGTGATAAACCGTTCCGTCCTTAAACTGATGCCTGGCATGAAGCAGAATTTGTTCTTTGGTTTTTTCAGAATCAATTGGAAGGAAGATTTGACTGTCCTGCAATTGGTCTCTGAACCCGAAAGCACCTCCAGTCTGATAATAAGCTGTTCTTCCCCACATCCGTCCGGAGATTGCCTGATACTTCAGCCACGAGTTCATCATAATGTTCATCGCATCGTCGGGAGTTTGAACTTCTACCGTGTTGAGAAGTTCATTCCATCTTCCCCGAACATTTTGAAAAGCTTCATCGACATTATTAATGGAAGAATATTTTTTAATTAAATCGTGAGCTTGCAGTTGTGAGTCGGCAGCGCCGAGTGTAAAAACAATTGTGATTTCTTCTTTAGGCCCGAGTGAAATGTTATTTTGGAGACTACCAATAGCATCGAACATATTACCGCATTTTTTATGGAGCTTTCCTTCAGTAACCGCTTCAGGATTGCTCAACGAGCCGTAGTTGCCGAGAAAAGATTCTTTATCACAATCAAAAGAAGCGGGTTTAATGTTAGACGAGTGAAAAGCAACATAAGCCCAATCGGCATTCCAATGGCCTCTTTCAGCTGGAATTTCCCACATCCTTTTTGTAGCGAAGATTGCGTTTTCGTCAAACTTTGTTTCGATAAAAGTTTTGTGGAATTCCCTATGCCAGTCGGGCGATGCGCCAAGTCCCCACTCAAAATAAGTAAATGTTCGAAGCCGGCGTGGACGCCGAGTTTTGTTTTTAATAGTAAGCTTCCAAATTTCAAGCGGTTCGTTGTTCGGAACGAAGACAAGCAGTTCAGTCTCTATTCCGAAATTCGTAGAATTGATTTTAGTATAACCGATACCGTGATGACATGTGTAAGAGTCCGGTTCTCTACAAACCGGTTTCCATCCCGCCGACCAGATATTACCTTTCTCATCCCGCAGATAAATATACTTTCCCCAATCATCTTTAATTAAGTCTTGCTCCCATCGTGTGATTCTGTTTAACTGAGCGTGCGTGCGCCAGCTATAACCGCTGCCTGTTTGTGAAATTGTAATTCCATAATCACCGTTACTGATTACATTTATCCAAGGTCGGGGTGTTCTTGGTGTATTGATGATATATTCTTTTCCGTCCGGAGAAAATTTTCCGTACTTAGTAGCAAATTGTTTCATGTATTTAAAAAGATAATCCGATTGAAAACCGTTGAACACTTTCCAAACGACCATAGTCATTCCAAGCGTAATCCATTTTAAATTCATAACCACCGACGTCGAAATAAACACCGGCGCCTAATGTTAAACCTACTTCCGAATCTTGTTGAAAAAGGTTTTGATAACCGCCTCTAATAGCAAAAGTATTTCTGAACATCCATTCAGCGCCAAAACTAATACTCTCTGTGTTATCGTTCGGGTGAAAAGCATCAACAGCAAGTTGGAATTTATGATAATTTCCAATTTGTAAAGGCATACTTACACCTACACGGAAAAACACGGGTAGTGGGAATTCTTCTGTAAAAAATTGTCCAGGTAGAGCGCTATTGTCTCCATATCGTGTAGGATCTTTATCGAACTGAATACGCAAATCATCGCCGGAATATTTTGCCCTTGTACCGAAGTTTGAAATACTTGCACCAATGTGCAATCCATCCGGTGAGAGACGATAAATAGTTCCGACGTTGATAGCAAACGCAGAAAGAGAACTATGCCATATCATCTCCTGTATATACGTTACCTGAATGCCGGCAGAAAATCTATCCGAAATTTGTTTGCCGTAGCCAAGCCCTACTGCAAAATTTGATACCGTATAATGTTCACCCGTTCCGAGTGGCTGCGACACTGTTCTAACCTCGATCTCACCCAAATTTAATGATGTTACACTCGCAAAAAGATTTCCCCACTCACCGGGTTGAATCGAAACTGCCGCATAGTTATAAGCTATGTCAGCGAGCCAGACACTATGTGTGAACTGAACTTGATAACCCGATAGCATCCCTATTGCACCCGGATTATAATAAGCAGCAGAGACTTCGCCGTACATCGACGAACCTGCATTTCCCATTGCTGAAACGCGAGCGCTCGGTTCTATGAGAAGGAATTGACCTACAGTTGTTCCAGTCTTTGTTTGGCAATATGATGTCTGAAAAAATATTAAGACAAAAAATAATTTTAAAATCTTTTTCATAGTCTCTTTTCCTACTACTTGATAATAGAAAATTTTCCAATACTTGTGCCTACCTCTGGTGCATCCACGTGAAAAATGTATAGCCCTGGCGCAACATCGAGATTATCTTTAGTCCGTAGGTTCCAAGCAACATAACCGCTCGTGGAACCATCGTGGTAAAGCGTTTGTACAAGCTCACCTCTTATCGTGTAAATTCTAATAGTACAATTTTGTGGAATGTTTCTGAATTCAAGTCGACGTTCACCACGTCCGGAAACTGCGAATCGTTCCGGTTCAAAACTCGCTGAACCGACATAGGGATTAGGCACGACATACGGTTTTTCAGCAAACTGATCTTTCGCCTTTGCATTATCAATAAATTCTGCTTTGGTAATAAACTTAAAAGTATCTTGGGTACCATAAGGAATATCTATAACCAAATTATACATATCCCCTTCAGCGGGTGGGACAAGCGTGCCTCGAACAGATTGACCGATCGTATCGAGCTGAATCCTCCAAGTCTGTCGTGCTACAGTTGGAGCTGTTTTTGTATAAGTAATAATATCAACGTACTCATCTGCTCTACTAAGGGTACTATCTCTATCAACGTCATAAAATACAAATTTCATACGCATATTACCGGTATCGGTTTTAGCTGTAATTCTAAATTTGGCAGGGCGAGCAGGACGACCGACACCAAAAGAAATAGATGAATCCATAAATGTATTAGCAAACGTAATTGTTATATCATCAGGGAAACCGGGACGGCGTAAGTTGATTGGCAGAACATGTATATAATTTGTTTTAAATCGAGCATTTGTCGGGCTTGTTGGTGTGAATCCTGTTTGTAAGGTATCTAATACAACTGTCCTCGGAGTTGCGATAACCGGCAGCATTCCCGAACCCACCTGTCCGATTCCTTCTCCATCAAGGTCATATCCGTTTTTTATTACAACCTTTCCGGTAGTACTATCCGTTAAATTGTAAGATGATGCACGGATACTGTCAGGCGATTGTGTATTGAATGTAATATAAAAAGTATGCCCATCAGGAATCAACTTGGAATTTAAAATCTGTATATCTACAGAACCGATCCCTTCTCCGTTAGTTCGGACAGTGTTTGATGTGGTAGCAGGTGTATAACCGAGGGATTTCGGATTAGGTCTGACTTCAGCTACGTTAGAAGGAAGAATCACTCCGCCGCGTGGTGTGCGCGAGACGTTGATAGCATTTTCGGACGGAAAAAATTCTAATGAATCGGATCCGAAATCATACGATGTAACGGCATAGTAATAGAGTTGACCATTTGTTACCGTCGTGTCGATGAATGTATGCGTTATTCCCGTTTCATTGCCAAGGTAATATGCAACACCTTCTACAGTTTGTTTCGAGAAACCGCTGATGCCGTTTTTCAAATCGAATTGTGCGATGGGCTTACCATTACCGAATGGACCTGTTCCTCGCCCGGTTGTAATTACTTTCGGGTCTCGAAATTCAGGGTCTGTTGAGCGGTAAATTCGATAACCCTCGAAATCGTTTATGTTAGTAACTGGGTCAACACCCCGTTCGGCAACATCATCCCAAGTCAGCCGCACGTACCCATCTCCTGCTTCCGCTTTTACAGTTGGCAGTGGGGGCGGCACCGCGAATTGGTAATTTGCGTTATAAATTTGCTGAACAGTTTTAACTGTACTACGCAATTCGATGAGGTCAGCACCGTAACCAAGAGCGAGGCTGAAACGTTCGGTTTTGCCGGCTTTGAGTTGAAAAGTTCCGGAAGCAAATAAAAACCCGATGTTGTAGTTTAGAATAAGAGCAGAATCGAAATGATTAGAAAAGACAGGGTCGGTAAATTTCTGATAAAGCCGTTGTGGCCAATTTCGACCGTCATCAAAGAAGGCAATATTGTCTGTTTCAGTGCTCGGGTTACCAGCACCGGGGGCAATACGATTCATTTTAAAACCAGTAAGACCGATTTGATCAGATTCATTCAAGTCGGTTTTATCAAAATAAGGTTCACCATTTGTCGGAATCCCGTCTCCCTCACCTGTATCAAAAGTTTCCGGCACACCATCAGCGCCGTAGTCGTGTAAATCTGCTACCCAATCAAGGTCCTCATCTCCAGTCCACCATCTTCCGGCACTGTAAGCCGGGCGTTGATCTAATTTCCCGTATGCAGTCTCAAATTTAGCAAGGTTATAATTGGCTGCTACATAATTCCGTATCGCTAGTTGACCTTCAATCAACTGTCCCGGTCCACTATCTCGTTTTTCATCAGTTATTCCATCCTCATCGTTATCAATACCATCTGCTGCATTCCCTGGAGTTTCAAGATAGGCATAACCGAGGTATCCGGTTTTCGTGCAGTTGCCTGCTAAACTTACACCGTTTCCAAGTTTATCCCAAGTGTAAACCAGATTTAAACCAGAAGATCTATCGAAGAAAGCGTTGTCGTCGTCAGATTCATAAACGCCATCACAAGAGCGTGCTGAACCACCGACGCCGGCATCCATATAAATTCCAAAAATTATGTTGTCATCGTAATCGGTTGTTCCCTCGTTTGTAATATCATAATGCCAGAAAATTACATTACTTGCTTGCGGGTTAGCCCATTGAAATCCCCGCACTTCTATTCGCAAGCCAAGCCCGCGTCGTGTGGTATCGCGATTATCAGGATAAAAATCCCAAGCATCGTAAAATTGGTCATCCATCACAGTAAAACTCTCTAAGTCGGCGGCTGCCCGTTTGCCGAAGTAACCATTCCATTTACTAGACCAGCCCGGATCATCAATATCGTTTAATTTATCTTGCCATTTATCGGGCCAGGTTCTTGGGTCGTTACTCACAGCGGGGGAGCGACCACGGTTTATTGCTGGATCGGGTTGAAAGAATCCGGGGCGCGGTTCATATCGCATTATTCGGTTATGATATGGACTCAGCCCTTGCCGCTCGCGATAACCAGTTTCCATAATGTATGCATCGACTCCGTTTCGTTGGGTAATCTTTGCGAGAACAAAAGGAGTTATACCATCGCTGTAATTAAGACCGCTTCCTTTTGGTATTTCTACTGAATGAAACACACTTAAATCTACGTTTCCCGGATCCGGTGGATAGTCGCCGACCATTCCGAAATTATAAAAAATAGTTCTGATGTTAGCTGCATCGTGAAAGCCTGCACGCTCAGCATCTACTCTTCCTCTCAATTCAGGCGGGACTACAGGTTGAAGTTGTGCCTCTACCTCCAAATAATTATAAATGAAAATAAGGGGTAAAATAATTATGATTTGTCGACAATTTTTCTTCATAAGAAAATTAATCGTAATAAATTGTTAAACCTATCTCAATCCTGCGAGGTGGATAGAAGCGAGTTGGGTTTGCTAACATAGCCCGGTCGCCGATCGGATTGAGAGAATAATCGGGATTGCCAGTATCGGAGAAAACAAAACCGTTTGCAAATTTTGTATCGAACAAGTTAAAAACTCGGAAAAATACGCTGATCGGAAACCCGCTGAAAGTAAAGAATTTTTCACCGCGTAAATCTACAACTAAATGATTGGGTTTTCGACCTGAGTTTGCCTCAAGTCCTTGGCCGAATCCAGCACCGATAGCCGGTGTATATGGTTGTCCACTACCTAATCGTGAAACAGCGCTGAAAGAAAAATTCTTAGGATCCTGTAACATAACTGTGAGATTTAAAGTGTTCCGCTGATCCCAATTAAGTGGAACCTGTCTGGGTCTTGGGTCTTCGCCTGCAGCAGCTCTTGTGGCTGTCTCTCGTGGGTCGCTTGAATTGCCCTGCGCCATTTGCCAGGTATAATCTAATGATGTGCTTAAAAGTCCAATTCTTCGTTGATCTAAAGAAAAAGTAAAACCTATCACATTTCCAAAATCAACATTAGTTAAGCGGGCATATTCTGCGGCAGTATAAGTGGAGATGAACTCTACACCAAGTAGGTCTCTGATGTCTTTGTAGAACACACTGATGTCCATACCAAGGAAGTCGGTTAATTCGTTTTTATAACCAAATTCATATTGAATTGTTCGTTCGGGTTTTATATCGGGATTCCCGAGCACACCGTAGCTAACACCACCCGCTTGTAATTCTTTTAAAATTGTGTAATCGGAATTAGTGAATATTTGACCCAAACCCGGCAACTGATAGAAATGTCCATAAGCAAAAAAGAGAGCAGACCGTGTTGTTATCGGATACGACACACCCAACCGGGGTGCAACTGTGATTTTTTTTGTTGCTTTTATTGGATATGATTGTGGCGCACCCGCGATATTATTTGCCGGGTTTTGCAAATCGCTCGGGATAGTTGCGCGTGAGTCGAAATATTCCGAACGAGCGCCAAACCTAAGTGTAAGGTCTTGCCATTCAATTTGATCTTGTGCATAAGCCGAGATAGATAAAGGACGATAAAGCAATAT
Source organism: Bacteroidota bacterium (assembly GCA_030017895.1). Taxonomy (NCBI): domain Bacteria; kingdom Pseudomonadati; phylum Bacteroidota; species Bacteroidota bacterium. Next base: position 25,603 of record JASEGV010000009.1, read on the forward strand.
ACCAGGATATTCCGGCGGTTGTGAGAATTTAGGCCTCAGTACCATTACTCCGCCTTCGGTAGTTTGGAGTATATATCCGGGCGATCCAAACTCGACATTCGAATACTGCAGCTCAACTCCAGCTTTGAGTTGGTGGTCGCGGGTTACCTGACTTGTAACGGATGCCTTTATTACATAAGTGTTTGTCTGTTGCTTGAAGCGACTTAAATCGACTCCTTGTATAACTGCACCTAACTCGTATGTTCCATCCGATTGTGGGGGACCCGCATCAATATAGCGCGGGTCGAAAACATCTTCATAGACATAGTCAGTATATTTCAAATAATTTTGTCGCACGCCAATGTTGTAGAATGTTGAGTTAGAAAGTGTGTGCGTAACATCGATACCGTGCACAAGCGAAAATGTCTTCTGTGTAGGAGTACCATCGGGGTTTAGCCGCCAAGCAAAATTTGTACGCTTTGCTTCAATAAAATTTAGAATTGCTTGATAACTTATATTAAAATGTGCTACAGGTTTGTTTGTAATTTTAGCAAGACCCGACCATTCATTCGAATATCCTAAAGGTACTTTACTTTGATCGCCTGTCGGTGCAAAAATCTTTTTTTCAAAATCGGAACTATCAGTCGGGATAAAACGCCTTGTTCCATAAAAGTAATCATTACTGATAGATCGACGAGTATTGAATAAGAAATAGGTCTTTGGAATAGGTGTCGGTCCGCTGATTGCTATTTGGTAATTTTGAAGTGATAAGGGTCTGAGTTTGTAATCTATTAGTCGTTTGGTACTACCGGGATACAGAAAATCACCGGTATATAGTTCTGCATTCCATTTAAAATCTTCGGTTCCACTTTTTAGTACAGCATTTACAACTCCACTCATCGCTTGACCGTACTCCGCATCAAAAGTACCGCTAATCACCTGGACTTCTTGCAGCAACGATCGGTCAAGTCGCAGTATTGAAGTGTTATCAAACGAGTTGTTAACCGTTACACCGTTTACCTGGTATTGAACTTCACCCTGTCTTCCACCACGAAAGTGCCCGTCCACAACTCCTGCTTGCAGGTTTACTATATCGCGGATTTCTTGAACCGGTAAAGCTTGGATATCGTCTCCGGAAAGCGAAACCATAGAGCTCGTCAGATTGATATCAACGATTGGTTTTTGGGCAGTTACTAATACAGTTTTTTGTTCGAGCACGGTTTCTTCAAGCGCAGCGTCCAATTTCGTTGTCTGGTCAGTAGTTATCAGAACATCCTGTACTATTAGGGTTTGATAACCGACCAAACTAAATTGAATTCTGTATTTACCCGGCGGGATATTATTGACATTATAATAACCTTCAATATCGCTTGAAGCGCCGAGAGAGGTGCCTACAATTTGAATGTTGGCACTTGGCAGCGCTTCATTAGCTTGACTGATAACTCGGCCTGAGAGTTTTCCGGTAGTCCCTCCGTTCAGATTACCTGAGAAAAAAATTAGTAGCATAAATGGAATGACTAACAAAAAATAAAGATTCGTTCTTAAAAACTTGAAACTGGTTTGCATATTTCCAAATTTTAAAATGGATTAAAAATGAATTGGGGAAAAAACACTTTCTCCCCAAAATTCATAAGAATTATTTCAACAAAAGCATCTTACTGAATTGCGTAAGTAATATTTTATCACTTTGTGAATTATTCATCTGTAGTCGATACAAATAAACTCCCGTACTTAAACCTTCGGGATTGAACTGAACTTGGTGTGTACCCATTGTCTTGTAACCTAAAGTTTGTGTAATAACGTTTCTACCCAAGACGTCATATACTTTTAACTGCACATCACCTGCATAAGGCATCGTGAATTTAATTGTCGTTGATGGATTGAACGGATTTGGATAATTACCGAGCAGTGTAAATGTTGTGGGAAATCTATTTCTTGGCTCATCATCAACTTTAGTTATAATAGCCAATGGATCCATATATGCCCAGACTGGTCCAGCTGCACCACCGTGTTCTCGGAAGAACCAAGTGCGAGTTCCGTAATTGTCCGCAGCGCTTGCAAATGAATCGCCGTCGAAAAGCGTTATACCAAAAAACAAAATCCTATCACCTAATCCCGAGGGATAACCGAGCTTGGTTAAATCGATAGCAAGTTCGATTGTGTAACCGGAATCTACATCGTTATAATCGTTGATAGTTGTGCCACCTTTCATTTTAATCTCTGCCCACGCACCCATTAAGGTATCCATTAAATACGGTAAATACCCTTCCGCTATAAGCTTACCTGTCGAATCAAAACGGATAGTTAATTCACGTGGTAGCTGGATTTTATCAAGTACATCAATTGCTCCTCTATCATTAATCGAAAACCTAATTCCATCCCATTGATCGAAATTGTTAATTGACCATACTGCTAAGTCACGCACATCAACACCGAAGTATAATGTATCGTCTCTGAAGAAGTATTTAACTGTTGCATCAGCAGGGTCGAGAACCTGAGCTTTAATTCCACCTAATGCAGGTTGGAATTGTCCGCTGCGGTAAGGGCCTATACTCGGATATAACTCACGAAGTGCATCATCACCATATCGGATATCTAAACTTGGTGCGTACTTCCAGACATCTTCCGATAAATAGCCATCGATAATCGGGGGAGAGTAATTGATGCCGTTTTTAACAACTATTTCAGGCCCTATGATAGGTATTGGATCGGTATCAAGAGTGACATCGGGCTTTGCATAAATACGAACTACGTTGTAAGCGCTTGCGTTACCCCACGGACCTTGCCACCATACTCTGTTACCACTAAACTTCGCGGCGTTAAAGGGCCATTGCCAGTCGGCATCATAAATTGAAATATTAAATTCAATGATATCGCCTTGTGGACGTTTGACGTTGTATCCCCGTGGAATTAAATTGAAACAGAGTTCCATTACATATCCGGTGTCTGGTATAACTATCCCACCGGCACCTGTATCTTTATTAGCAATTCCCTGCACTGTGGTTTTAGCGTTCCAAACAGTTCGGTCGGTAGATGCCGAACCCATAAAACACGGTTCGGCACCCACATCTCCACCTGATGGTCCACAACCCCACGACTCAGTAACCCAACCATAAAAATACTCAAAAACCGGCGCGGGTCTATCCGGACTCGAATGATTACGCATATTCATCAGAAGTCCATCGAATTTATTGAACAGACCACCGCCTACGGAGCTATCGCGGGCAATAACCGCCATATACAATGAATCTCCTCTGACTAAAAATTTTAACGTCGCTTTTGTGGAATCAGATGCAGTAACACCCGCTTCAGGTTTCCATCCACTTCCTGGCATACCCGCACTTTGACCGAACACAACCAACACTGATTCAGCAACCGACCATGCCGGTTCACTCAGTTTTCCATCGAGTGTTATTGCCTCCTGTGTAACTGTACGCGCCCAGATTGCATCTGTCCTTTTAATCATTTGAGCTGATGTTAGTGTAACCACAAATGAAAACAAGAATAATATTTTAAACATTTTCATAATATGATCTCCTTTCTCACATTTTATTAGATGGGGTAACCGCAATTACCCCATCTATATTTTTTATGGAATGTTATTTGACGATAACCATTTTCTTTATTTCAACATAAGTTCCAGCTTGTCCAGAAGAGCTGGCTTTGGCAATAAGTCGGTAGAAATACATACCGCTCGATAATCCGCCTGAGGCAGACGATGCATTGAAATTCACCGAATGATAACCCACTGATTGTTCCTCATTTACCAAAGTTGCAACTTCCTGCCCGAGTGTGTTAAAAACTTTCAACAAAACGTGTGAGCGTGAAGGAAGCGCATACTTAATTGTAGTCGAAGGATTGAATGGATTCGGATAGTTTTGGGAAAGTGCAAAACTTGTTGGAACTTCTTTTCCTCCGTCAACATTTACAGTGGGTGATAGATATATTTTTCTCATCGCCGGTCCCCACTCACTTCCCCACCAAGTTTTGTGGTATGATCTTGAATCAGGTCCGATCCAAGGTTGACTACCTGTATGATATCCATCAGGATCAAAAATATTTATCATAACATCTAATGAATCGACACTCGATGTAAATCCGAGTGAATCTAACTTTATTTCCAGCTCAAGAGTGTAACCATTATCCATTTGAGTGGTGTCATATGGAATTGTTCCATCCGTTACAAGACCTACGCCTTTTCCGTAGGTAATCGGAATGCCGCCTGTTTCGTAAACTGCGCTATCAGCGCTCGCTGTATTGTGTCGGCCCGGTGCATTGTAAAAAAGTTTGAATTCCTTATCTTGTCCTGTTGCATTCTTTATCTTCATAAAAAGTCCATCGCCTTCCCAGCTATCGCCGAAGCTGCCAACAGATTGGTCTTCCGATTCAATTCCTATAAATAAACTCATATCTCTTCGCAAGAACTTTACAGTTGCATAACTCGGATCCCAGTAAGCCCCTCGAACAAGAGCGCCCCCAGTAACGGAAAATTCATCCGAACCAAGTAATGGATTTGGACCGAACCTTAAGTTGGGTTTTGCAGTTACCCAATCGGATTCGGAGAGTTTTCCATCCACATCAATCTCCTCGCTTGCGGCTTTGGCTACTAAAACTCTTGGATCATCATACGGTCGTTCTGGTTGTAAATATATCTTCCGATTTGCAGGACCCCACTCGCTGCCCCACCAAGTTTTGTGAAATACGCGTGAATCAGGTCCGACCCAAGGTTGAGTACCCGTATGATACCCATCGGGATCAAATATATTGATCATAACATCTAAGGAATCGATACTCGATGTAAATCCGAGTGAATCTAACTTTATTTCTAATTCTAGTGTGTAACCGTTATCCATTTGGGTGGTGTCGTACGGAATTGTGCCGCTTGTTACAAGACCTACACCTTTTCCGTAAGTAACCGGAATGCCACCTGTTTCATAAACCGCGCTATCAGCGCTCGCCGTACCGTATCTACCAGGTGCATTGTAATAAAGTTTGAATTCTTTCTCTTGTCCAGCTGCATTTTTTATTTTCATAAACAGACCGTCGCCTTCCCAACTATCACCGAAGCTGCCGACAGATTGGTCTTTCGATTCAATGCCTATAAATAAACTCATACCTCTGCGCAAGAATTTTACAGTAGCATAACTCGGATCCCAGTAAGCGCCACGGACGAGAACACCACCTGTTACAGAAAGCTCATCAGTAGTAACTGCCGGATTCGGACCAAATTTGAGATACGGTTTTGCATAACTCCAATCTGGTTCATCCATTTTTCCGTCAACTACAATGCTTCCCAAGGATGCTTTTGCCAACATAGTTGAAGGATCATCATAAGCACGCTGTGGTTCAAGATAAATTTTTCTGTTCGTCGGTCCCCATTCATTTCCCCACCAGGTTTTGTGAAATACCCTGCTGTCAGGACCAACCCAGGGCTGCGAACCTGAATGATAACCATCGGGATCAAAAATATTGATCATGACATCTAAGGAATCTATACTCGATGTAAATCCGAGTGAATCTAACTTTATTTCTAATTCGAGCGAGTAACCATTATCTAATTGAGTGGTGTCATAAGGAATTGTTCCACTCGTTACAAGGCCTATCCCTTTTCCGTAAGTAACCGGAATGCCGCCTGTTTCATAAACTGCACTATCAGCGCTCGCCGTAGCGTATCTGCCAGGTGCATTGTAATAAAGTTTGAATTCTTTCTCTTGTCCCGCTGCATTTTTTATCTTCATAAACAATCCGTCACCTTCCCAACTATCTCCGAAGCTGCCAACAGAATTATCTTTTGATTCAATACCCAGGAAGAGGCTCATTCCTTTTCGTAAAAACTTAACGGCCGCATAGCTCGGATCCCAATAAGCGCCTCGGACGAGAACGCCGCCAGTTACCGATTTTTCATCAGTAGTTACAGCCGGATACGGTCCGAATTTTAGGTACGGTTTTGCAAACATCCATTCAGGTTCATTTAATTTTCCATCGACAGTGATACTTCCCACCACTGCTTTCGCAGCCATTACGCGCGGATCATCATACGGTCGGTTGGGTTGTAGAAAAATTTTCCGATTTGCCGGTCCCCACTCTGTACCCCACCAGGTTTTATGAAATGTTCTAGAGTCAGGTCCAACCCATGGCTGCGCATCGAAATGATAACCATCGGGATCAAAAATATTAATCGTTACATCTAAAGTATCAACATTCGAAGTGAACCCGAGTGAATCAAGATAGATCTCAAGTTCAAGAAAATATCCGTTATCTTCTTGCGTAGTGTCATAAGGAATTGTTGTACCAAACACTAATCCAACTCCTTTTCCGTAAGTAATCGGAATGCCGCCTGTTTCATAAACTGCGCTATCAGCGCTTGCCGTACCGTATCTGCCAGGTGCATTATAATAAAGTTTGAATTCTTTCTCTTGTCCGGCTGCATTTTTTATCTTCATAAATAATCCATCGCCTTCCCAACTATCTCCGAAACAACCGACAGATTTATCTTTTGATTCGATACCAAGAAAAAGACTCATCCCTTTTCGTAAAAATTTCACAGAAGCATGGCTTGTATCCGAATATATACCTCGGACGAGCGTACCGTTTGTTATAGGCTGTTCATAAGGTGATAGAATCGGGTCAGGTCCAAATTTCAAATATGGTTTTGCCGCTCCCCAATCGGTTTCATCGAGCTTGCCATCAATAACAATATTTCCATCTGCTAACTTTGCCACCATTACTAGTGGGTCGTTAGCCTGTGCTTTAGTTTGTGGTATAATAATTAAAATACCAGCCAACAAAATCATCACTAATATGTAATTATGTTTCATAACACTCTCCTTTTAATTTGTGAATATAATTTGTTATTTGTTTATGGTTGTTTCCTGTAAAAAGGAATTATATTAGGTTTCGGACAGCCACACGACTCTCTTGGAATAATATCAACCGAAACCAATGTTTTTTGTTTAATGAATTTGTTTTTTTCATGGATAGCTTGAATTAATCTGTTAACAGCTAAAATTCCTAACTCATTAATACTAACACGTACTGAACTTAACGACGGTTTTACAAATTGCACGATCGGAATGTCATCAAATCCCGCTAATGCTATATCTTCGGGAACCTGGACGCCAGCTTCTTGTATAGCACTCAAGGCACCAATAACCATTGAATCGTTTGCTGCAAATAATGCGGTGGGTCTGGTTTTCTTTTTAAGCATTGTCTTCGCTGCATCGTATCCTGAAGCTTCTGAAAAATCGCCAAGGTATTCAAGTTCTGAATCAATTCGTACTTTGCCATCACTCAGTGCTTGCCGGTATCCGCGCAGCCTTTCCTCAGCATCATGATTATTCACGGGTCCTTTAATAATGGAGATGCTTTTGTGCCCGTGGCTTATAAGATGACTCACCATCTGATAAGCCCCGAAATAATTGTTTATGTTTAGTGAATCGTATGATGTATCGTCAACTTGACAATTTAAAAGAACGATAGGGAGAGATTTAGGAAGGTTTTTATTTATTGTTCGAACGTCTATATCGGCAGACATGATTATCAAGCCATCGACTCTACCTCGAATCATTTGTAGGGCAGCTTCAATTTCTTTACGGTCATCGTGTGAACTGGAAACAAGGAGATGATATTTATGATGCTGTGCAGTTTGATCTACACCGCGGATCACCTCAGAGAAGAATTCCCCGAATAAATCAGGGAGTATCAAACCAATTGCCTCCGTACGTTTTAAACTTAAACTTCTCCCGAGTTTATTCGGCAAGTAGCTCAATTCCTGAATTACCTCTTGCACACGTTTTTTTGTAACCTCCTCGACGATATTACTGTTATTGAGTACCCGCGATACCGTTGCTATAGAAACGTTTGCACTCTTCGCTACATCTTTAATAGTTACACTCATATGTCCAAATTGTTTGTTTTACTTTTGTAAAGTCAAAACCCAATAAATGCCTATGTAAACGTTTACATTATAATAAATTTCCCATCATTTGTCAAGTTTTTACCTGAAGTATTTTTAAAAAAATATTTTTTAAGAGATTTTTGGGAGATACGACTCAGAAACTCAACTTATCGTAACTAAAAATTTTTTAAAAAAGGACGTTTTAAAGACACATTTCTGTAATGATAAATCGTTCGCCTGGGTGTCAGAGGTTCGCATTGTTCTATTGATACCACTCAGTAATTCCAGCTTCCAAGTGTGATTTATTGAGGGAAATCTATCATGTGGCGGGATAGAAAATATTAATTCAATCCCATTTTACACAGCACCTCATCTCCCGATTCACTGAAATTGAAATATATATTGTTGGGAACATCAGTTTTTATTCGAAAATCGTGGTTATAAAATTGAGAGTCATTATTAGTCCTGCCCCCGCTACAAAGTATGGACCTCAATTTCTCTGGGGTGTTTTTCATTTTATGCCATACTTCATCTATGTTATATGGAGCGGGGAAAAATTCCAATTAACTTGCATACAAATTTTCATTTCATTAAATTTGCTACGAAAGAAATGAATATCAAACTTCATAAAAAGAAAATGCCTGATAGTAAGAGATCTTATTTCTTCCTGATTCTTTCATGTTCCGGAGGAGCTGGGCATATACGAGCCGCAGAAGCTCTGCACCGCACCGCACCATTGACACATCTTCCAATCAACACTGAGCATTACAACGTGCTTGATTTTACATCAAAGATTTTTAAAAGGTTGTACTCTGAATCTTATCTCCAAATGGTAAACCGTGTACCGGAATTATGGGGTTATCTATATGAACATTCGGAACGAAAACCATACCACAAGAAAGGCATCATAAAATCTTTCGACCGACTAAATTACAAGCGCTATCTAAGAACACTTCTTAAATTAAAACCGGATGCAATTATCTGCACACACTTCCTCCCATACATTTCCGTATCGAGTGAGTTGCGGAAGAATAATATTACAGCACCGGTCTTCGCTGTAACAACCGATTTTGATATTCACCAGTTGTGGGTCGATCCGATTATTGAAAGGTATTTTGTTTACCATGAAGAGTCTGCATGGCAATTACAGTCAAAGAAAGTACCGGCAGAAAAAATCACTATAGCTGGGATACCTTTAATGCCTGAATTCCGGTCGAAAGGAAAACAGAAAAACGTCCGCATTAAACTCGGTATTAATCCGGATCAGTTTACTGTGCTGGTGCTATCGGGTGGTTTCGGTATTGGACGAGTGAAGGAAATAGTCGAACAGACAGCTACGACGCTTGCTGAATTCGATAGAATGAATTTCAACTTACTAATTGTTTGTGGAAAGAATACGAAAGTCCAGGCAGAAATTCAGGCGGTCAATTTTCCGTGTAATATCAATCCATACATTTATGGGTTCATCGACAATATGCACGAATTTATGGATGCCTCCGATCTTCTTATCTCCAAAGCCGGCGGACTAACATCATCGGAAGCAATGGCAAAATCATTACCGATTCTCATTATCGATCCGATTCCAGGACAAGAGAGTCGAAACACTGATATTATAGTTGAATACGGTGCCGGTTGGAAAGCAATCAATCTTCATAATTTATCTTATAAACTCCGGCGAATTCTTAAAACCCCGGTTATACTCAGCCGAGCACGCAAAGCTACTCAACGCCTCGGAAAACCGAATGCTGCTTCTACAATACTAAAGAATGTTTACGAATATCTTCGTCTAAAGGAGAAGTAATTAAAAGCGAGGAAGGTTACACTCCAACTTGATTTTGCAAATATAATGAAAATATATTCTCTGGAGCAGAAAACAGGCAAAACAATAGATTTTCAGAACCATATAGTCGATATTTAAAAGGAATAAATTAGATTTAGGAACATTAATATTACAAATGTGGTTTATATCACATGTTTTGATTATTTTATTTATATATTTGTAGCAAGAAAATATTACTGGGGTTTAGAACTTGAATAATTATAACATACTTTTTTTATCGTTGAACGGTGAGTTGAGTTCAACTTTAGCTTCAAAGTTGCATCGAACTGGTATCTCTATTAAAAATTTTACATCTATTCAAAAAGTAGAAGAGGAATTAGCATCAAAACAATACCGTGTGTGCATTGCACGTTGTGATAGTGTGGATGATAATTTATTAAAATTAACTCAATTTATTAAACAACAAAAACTACCAGTCGAACTCATAGTAAGCTCTAAAACTGGTTTCATCGAAGATGCAATTCGTGTTATCAAATCGGGCGCAACTGATTTTGTAGTGGGAGACTTGTTCGATCCAAGATTAGTAGAAGCAATATTAAAAGGATTAACAAATTATGGTGGATATTCTACTGAAACAGATTCTGAAAACGATAAAGCATATTATGAATCTGGCGTAGCACTTATTGGACAAAGTTCTGCGATTTGCGAAATCCGTTCAGCAGTTTCTTTGGTTGCGAAATCACAAACAAACGTTTTGATAACCGGTGAAAGCGGAACAGGAAAAGAAGTTATCGCTAAACATTTACATTTATACAGCGATAGAGCAGCAAAACCATTTGTCGCACTGAATTGTGCGAGTATTCCTAAAGATATTATCGAAAATGAATTATTCGGACATGAGAAAGGCGCGTTTACAGGTGCTTTGCAGAAAAAACTTGGAGCCTTCGAAATAGCTGATAACGGAACTCTTCTGTTTGATGAAATTGGAGAGATGAGTTTAGATACGCAAGCAAAATTACTCCGAGCAATTGAAACTCAAAAATTTAGAAGACTTGGTGGTAAAGAAGAAATTAAAGTTGACGTCCGGATAATCGCAGCTACAAATAGGAACATTACAGAAGCTCTCCAATCGAAAGAACTTCGCGAAGATCTGTACTATCGACTAAGCGTTATCGAAATTTATATCCCCCCATTGCGGGAGAGAAAAGAAGACCTTCCGTTACTTGTTGATTATTTCTTAAAAATGTTTGCAAAAAAGTATAATAAATTTATTCATAAATTTTCAGACGAAACATCGGGGCTATTATTTGCCTATGACTGGCCAGGGAACGTAAGAGAATTAAAAAATATTGTTGAACGAGCGTTGGTGATTTGTCCGACTGAAGTTATCAGTTCACATTATTTGCCTAAAAAATTACAAAAACCAGCACAAAATCGAGAATCAATTAATATTCCGATCGGCTGTTCAACACAAGAAGCTGAACGGATGATAATTTTACAAACACTTGCATCCACGGGAAATAATAAAGCTAAAGCTGCAAAAATTTTAGGAGTCAGCCGGAAAACACTCCACAACAAATTAGCAATTATCCAACAAACAGGACGAGAGAGATAAAATCGGAAGAAATTAAGTAAGGGGGATATTAAAAAGTATTAGCGTTAAAAATTATTAAGCCCGGCTGCGAGAACTTTACCCAATAACCATACCCAGGTTTTATTCTATCAGTTTTTTGATACTCTTGATTTAAGTACCAGAAGTCGGATACCACATTACCCGGAGGAGAAATTAAAATATTGCTCACTGGTACTTCTCTACTCACTGAACCAATAAGATTCCACCCCGCATTAACCTCCACTGTATCAATTAAAAAAGTATCCCCTGCAAACAATAAATTTTGCGGTGAATTAAATTTGGCAAAATAACCTTTACCATATTCTAAAGTATTAACAACAGAGTAACTACCCGTAAAACCGAATAATGATGAGATAGCTGTGGGAAACACATTTTTTGCATTAATATCCTGTAATTTCACTGGCAGAGAAACGAGGTTCCATCCACCCGATAGAATAACTTCAGTTACATCATTTGCAAATAAACCAAAATTACATACTATACTATCAGTAGTTGTAGTAATTGATACGTTATAGGTTCCTGAAGAAATTGGCAATGTTAACTGCCAAGGTGGTTTGGATTCAAGACTTACAGTATATGAGCCGGTTGTTAATGAATCAAAACTATAAATTCCCATCGCATCGGTTAAAAAATCAATCGTATCCGAACCACGCAAATAAACTTTCCATCCTGCTACTCCGGGTTCGTTAGTATCACGAACTCCGTTTGAATTTTTATCGAAAAAAATTTGCCCTTTGATTTTGGGGTTAGTCACGTTTGATGGTTTTGGACCAACAGCTTTTTTTACAAACTGAAGCATTCTGTCCCTATTAGGATATTTGCTTGGAAGATATGCCTCGCCGATATTCCATAAAATTACACCACCCATACTCGAATCTCTCGCATATTGGATAATGCGATGTATCTGGGTTGAATCTGTATAACTTACCTTTACTTCGTTTGCGGGATTGCCATCGTTCGATAATATACTTAAATATGCCGCCTGTGCTTCTGTATCGTATCGCTTTGTAGCAGCAGTTGCTGTATCTAAATATGTCGCAAACATAACATCAAAATCATAATCCCACGTAAATGTCGGGGTTACTACCCATCTTTGTTTCGGTTCGTGAACACCTTTTAAAACATCGTTCAAGACAGTTCCACCTCGATATAACGTCCCGTTAAAATCAATTCCAATGCCGTATTTACTTCTATTCTTCCCACCCCTTTTATACATTTGGTCTAACCAACGTGTTTGGATGGATGTGTAATAAAGGTTAGTTCCTGTAGGAGGTTGTGGACCATATATTGCGTTATTATGCCAGGTTCTATCTACACCCCAGCCTAAAGATTGTGCCATATCATAAGTCATTATATTGATCTGGTCAAATAAATGCTCGTGTTTAGCCCACCACTCCCCAGCCCATCCAGGCAATATGGCTGTAGTCAATAATGGCTTTTTTGTCGGGTCGAGATACTGACTTCTAACTTGAAGTGAATCGTATAGTCTGCGAATGAAGGGACCGATACGAGTCGTATCATTAATAGTGCCGGTATTTCTAAACGGTTCAATATCCAAATCAAGTCCATCGTATTGACTTGTATCTAATTCAGCTAAAACATTTTTTAAAAAAGTATTAATGTTTGTCGGACTGCAAGCTTCGCCCCAACCTTCTCCACCGGCTCCTCCGATAGCTAATATGACAGGTCTGCCGTTAGAACGTGCAATTATATTAAACGGTTTTCTTCTTGATGGTAACAAATTACCATAACTCAAAGTCCCATTCGTATTAGCACTTGCTGCAAACATAATAACGTGTGTAAAGGCAGTCCAATCAATGTTTGCAATTGGTAACTGTCCATAATTTGATGGATTAGGCCATGCTCCCATATGAAGTTCCCAAGAAGGTAAATAGGCACTTACCCAAAATTTTTCCTGAGCTTGGAAATATGAACTGGGAAGTAAGGTAAGGATAATTAAAAACATTATTTGAATTATTAATCTATTCATACTATTCCTTTCGTAATTATACTATTGACCAGATGATCGGTTTCAATATAACTAACGAAATTTTCATTTACAACAAATACAATATTAGTTTGTCGTGCTCGGATATACTCATATAAAAACAAAGAGATTATATTAAGTTTTTTAACTTAATATAATCTCTCGGTAACTACATTAAATAATTTTTTGATTATTTTATAATAGTCATCTGCTTAACCTGTGTAAAATTCTCTTGTGGGTTGTATAACGAACTCATTTCAATCCGATAAAAATATGTGCCAGAAGTTACTAATTGACCTTTACTGTTGATTCCATTCCAAATTACCGATTTATTTCCCGGGTTTTGGACTTCGTTTACAAGAGTAACGAGTTCTCGACCGACTATATTGTACACTGTCAATTTTACTCTACTCTCAAACGGCAGTTGATAATGAATTTTTGTTGTTGGGTTAAATGGATTCGGATAGTTTTGTAACAGTGAATAATTTGAAATATCAGCCGTGTGTACTGGCTCATCTGCCGAGAGAATTTCTGTACCCACTACTGCATTTTTTACAAACTGAAGCATTCTGTCCCTATTAGGATATTTGCTTGGAAGATATGCCTCGCCGATATTCCATAAAATTACACCACCCATACTCGAATCTCTCGCATATTGGATAATGCGATGTATCTGGGTTGAATCTGTATAACTTACCTTTACTTCGTTTGCGGGATTGCCATCGTTCGATAATATACTTAAATATGCCGCCTGTGCTTCTGTATCGTATCGCTTTGTAGCAGCAGTTGCTGTATCTAAATATGTCGCAAACATAACATCAAAATCATAATCCCACGTAAATGTCGGGGTTACTACCCATCTTTGTTTCGGTTCGTGAACACCTTTTAAAACATCGTTCAAGACAGTTCCACCTCGATATAACGTCCCGTTAAAATCAATTCCAATGCCGTATTTACTTCTATTCTTCCCACCCCTTTTATACATTTGGTCTAACCAACGTGTTTGGATGGATGTGTAATAAAGGTTAGTTCCTGTAGGAGGTTGTGGACCATATATTGCGTTATTATGCCAGGTTCTATCTACACCCCAGCCTAAAGATTGTGCCATATCATAAGTCATTATATTGATCTGGTCAAATAAATGCTCGTGTTTAGCCCACCACTCCCCAGCCCATCCAGGCAATATGGCTGTAGTCAATAATGGCTTTTTTGTCGGGTCGAGATACTGACTTCTAACTTGAAGTGAATCGTATAGTCTGCGAATGAAGGGACCGATACGAGTCGTATCATTAATAGTGCCGGTATTTCTAAACGGTTCAATATCCAAATCAAGTCCATCGTATTGACTTGTATCTAATTCTGCTAAAACATTTTTTAAAAAAGTATTAATGTTTGTCGGACTGCAAGCTTCGCCCCAACCTTCTCCACCGGCTCCTCCGATAGCTAATATGACAGGTCTGCCGTTAGAACGTGCAATTATATTAAACGGTTTTCTTCTTGATGGTAACAAATTACCATAACTCAAAGTCCCATTCGTATTAGCACTTGCTGCAAACATAATAACGTGTGTAAAGGCAGTCCAATCAATGTTTGCAATTGGTAACTGTCCATAATTAGACGGAGTTCCTGAACCCATATTAACTTCCCAAGAAGGTAAATAGGCACTTACCCAAAAAGTTGTACTCCCACGGCTTGATTGACCAAAAGATACGGATATTGTCAAAAAAACGTTCAATATAATTATAGCTAATAGTTTCATATCATTGTTTCTTTTAAAATTTTTTAATATTCATCGTTTCATTTAGCTTTTGATATATATCATACAATAAGAGTGCCAGCCGGCACAATTAAGTTGATTTGATGTATTTTCAATAGATTATAGTCATAACCTAAATTAAATCCTAATGGAGAATAGGAAATAATTACATCAAGATTATAATGATTACAATATAGGGAATTTGATGGGATAACAACAAATACAGAATTATTGGATAGGATGTGGTTTTTAAAAGAAATTTTACAAAAACAATTTTTCCAATAAATAGGAAATATATTCTTATTTAAAAATTTAGGTAGGGAACCCCCGACGACCTTCTAATGCATCATGTTTTGCATTGATGATTCGGATTTATCGAATGTAAAAATCTGTTGATTATATTTTGAATTCACATTATAGGACTGTAATTCTTCTATTCCGATTTTGGGATACCGTATTTTTATACGGTGGGCGTTTGCAATTTTGACTAATCTTTTTATTACTTCTTGTTGAATGTTATCATTAAAGTAAAGAATTTCATCTACGGCGATTGTTTTTAATATTTGCGGAAGATTCCAATGACTACCAAGAATTTTAAAACCATTTATTCGCTTCCCTAATAGATGAGGATCATCATCAAGAAGACCCACAGGAAATATATTATAAAATGAATTTTTAGTAATCTGTTCTATTATCTTTAATCCATCGGCGCCCGCTCCATAAACCAATACTTTTTTTCTACCATTCGGATCATCATTGTGCGATAAATAATTAAGTA
Organism: Bacteroidota bacterium; assembly: GCA_030017895.1. NCBI lineage: Bacteria > Pseudomonadati > Bacteroidota > Bacteroidota bacterium. The sequence goes on from JASEGV010000009.1 coordinate 41,413, forward strand.
TATTAAACAACAACCTGCCCCCAAGAACGAATGTAGTTAGCAAGTAAAAATTTAAAAGTAAAAAACTTAAATTTAAGTAACTAAAAGATTGATGCGCTATAGAAAAAATAAGCCAAGTAAAGAACACCGCAACGATTATCGCTTTCAGTATCTTCAATAAATCACCTAATCCTAATTGTTTCATTGTCAGTTTATAAATTCCGCCGAAGAATAATATTGAAAACTGTGTTCCGGATATAATCGCAAGGTCTTTGTAAAATGATTTGTCATACAAAAAATCGGCTTGATAGATTATCGATGTTAAATAATAAGTAATTCCAAAAGCAAGTGAAATAGATACAAGATCAAGAAAACCATGGAAAAGACTGCTCTTGAAAAATGGTTTTTCATAAATGGGCAATAATGTTCCATTACGCAAAAGCGCCATTTCTTTGTAACCCAATTGGCTGACACCTAAAAATGTTGCCAGTCCGATTATTATCAAAATCGGAATAGCAATTATCGTATTTGCAATGGTTATAGCAAAAGCACCGACACTAAATATGATAGAGACTACATAAAGTATGATTACAACTTTGCGGTCGGATATTCCGAAAGACATTAAGCGATGGTGCACATGACCTTTATCAGGATAAAATATAGAAACGACCTTTTTTATGAATGGTCTGGAATCTTCATAATCTCCAACAATTGATCGCATCGACCTGCGTAACATCGAAAGTAATGTATCCATAATCGGTAATCCTAAAATGAGTATTGGTACGATTATAGAAAATGCTGTCGAACCTTTGGTCGTACTCATCATCGAAAGAATTGCTAAAGCAAAGCCAATGAATAAACTTCCCGAATCACCCAAAAATATTTTCGCCTTATTAAAATTGTATCTCAAAAAACCTAAAGTGGCACCTATTAACAATAAAGAGAGAAAAGAGGAAGTCAAATCATCACGTAAAAGTGATAACGAAAACATAGTTATTGAAGCAATCAAAGCTATACCCGACGCAAGTCCGTCAAGCCCATCAATAAGATTGAATGCATTCGTAATACCTACAATCCAAAGTATAGTAGCGGGGTAATCAAATATACCTAAATTCATTAACTCAAGGTCGAATGGTGAAGTAATAGCCGAAATCCTAAAACCAGCAAGATAAACTAGCGTGGCGGCGAGCCACTGTCCGATAAATTTTTTACCCGGGCTAATCTGTTTTATATCGTCCCAAATGCCTAAGATTAATACCAAAGTTAATGAAACGAGTAACATAATACCCGTTGATGGATTAATAAAATTTATAGTAGGATTGAAGTATATACAAAGCACTAACGAGATAAAAAAGCTCAAATAAATAGCCAAACCACCTAACCGGGGAATAGGAAATTTGTGAACTTTTCGTTCATTGGGAATGTCCATCGCCCCCGCATACTTCGCAAGTGAGATTATTGCTGGTGTCAAAACTAAAGACATCAATAATGGAATTGTAAATATGATTATAAATTGATATAACATAAAATAATAGTTTAAATAGATGCTACAATATTTTCATTACAGGATGATGGCTGTGATAATTGAACATCTCGTAGATATTCCGGTAAGTGTTTAGCCAAAATAACCTGATTGTTGCACAGAGATATAGAATGATCCACGACAGAGAACAATTGTTTTGTATTGCCAGGCCAATTATAATTCACCAATAATTCAAGGGCTTCTCTTGAAAAACCCTTTATAGCTTTTATCGCAGCAACATTCGATTCTCTTAACATTTTTTCGACTAAAAAAGGTAAATCTTCTTTCCTTTCTCGAAGAGGAGGTATATTAACACTAATCGGACATATTGAAGAATGTACCTCTTTTTTGGGTGGATAGAATGATAATTGAGTAGAATCTTTTTCGGTTGTTCCGCCAATAATTCTAAAACTTACATTTAACTCCTCGACACCATTCAATCTATGATAATGCTTATTTTTCAGCACGCTGCCAATTTTTGCTTGAATGTCCAATGATATTGAAGAAATATTTTCTAAAAAAAGAGTTCCACCGAAAGCCACTTCCAACAACCCTTTATTGATTGCTACACCGGAGACGGTGAGTTCTTCGAATCCAAATATTTTTTTCTCAAGTTCAGCAGCCGGTATACTGTTACAATCAAACATAATAAAATTATTATTTTTCCGACTGCTTAAATCATGAATGATTTTTGCGAGCCCTTCCTTTTCAGTTCCTTGTTCCCCTACAATTAAAACCCCGATGCCACTCATAGATATTAGTTCAACGGTTTGGAAGATGTGGGTCATAGCAGGGCTAACATAAAAGCTCGATAATTTTGTTTTTGTTGGCATAACTTTTTTTATAAATTTAGTGCAATCGAAAGATACATTTCCTGGTTTGTTACTTTTTGAGGAAATATCGAGTAATCGATTGAAAATATTTTTGTTTGGATTCCAACCCCGATGGTCGCAAATCGTAAATTATTTTCTACTATGTATCCCCCTCTGAGTACCAAAAAATTTGTAACGTTCATTTCTAACCCACCTTTATACCGAAGGCCGGCTTTCCCAAAAATCTTTTCGTTTGCTAACGCAAATGAAAACAACTGATTCTTCATATCTGACGGGAACTTCATTGTAATACCAGCTTGAAGACTGTGAGCTAATGTGATTCGGTTGAGCTGAGTTGTACCTTTATCAATAGAATAGTCGATACCATTTCCGATGCTATTCAGAACTAATCCATAACTAATATTTTCAGCAGGTGAATAATTTGCACTAACCGAAGTTCGAACAGACCATAATTGTGAAACATCGCTTTTTGCAAACCTAACACCTACTAAAGTACCAATACTTAAAGAATGTAAAATTTCGCGGGCATACCCTACATCAGAGCATAACTGCCATAATTTAAATTCAGTCGGAGAATTCTTTCGTATATACCCTGTATGGATCAATGACAAGCCAATTGCCATAACTTCACCGGTTTTTAAGCTAATTGGTATAGCAATACCCTGACTCATTCCATTTATAGATTTTTCCTGCATATGGTTAAACAGTATCGAGTAATTTCGTAATTTCGTAAGCCCTGCCATATTCCAATACATTCCGTTCACATCGAAGGCATCAGAAACAAACGCCTCGGCAAGGGCTGCAGATCTGGCACCAAGTACTGTCGATGTTTTGTTGAAATAATTTGTTTGGGCATTTGCACAAGCATAAATCGCAAACAAGAATAGAAATAGATATTTAATGTTTTTAGTCTTCACGATTATTCAATTAAAGAATCTAAAAAAACTGAAAATAAAAATTGCTTCTCTCATGAAATCGGATAATTCTCTTATCACATTGTTCTTCTTGGGTACATATACCGTGTCGCCTGGGCGAACTATCGGTATTGCAGAAATATTTCCATTTTCGATGTAAGAGACAAGGTCGACTTCAATGGGTAGTGTGTTCAAACCTCCCCGCAATATCTTGATGCTGCGTAGATCAGAGTCCACTGTAATACCGCCGGCAGTAGATAGAATTTCGATTAATGATAATTCACTAGTGATCGTATAATTATCTTGTCTTGAAACTTCGCCGAGAACAGTAACTTTTTGAACAACAACACTTGTAATATTCAATGAAACCTTTATTTCACCTTGGATGTAAACAGATAATTTTTGTTTGAGTTGTTCGATAAATTGGTCTTTTGTAAGTCCGGCAACAACTATCTCACCGATAAGGGGAACCGTTAATAAACCTGTTTCCTTAACGGGTCCTTGAAAATTAAACTCAGGATACCCCCAAACTATTACTTGAATTTGATCGCCCAACCTAATTACATAATTATCAGCTTGTGAATCACCATGCATCGGCTGACTGCCTGATCGAATTATTTGTGTCAGATTATCTTTTGCTATATCTGCCGAAGAAGAACAGCCCACAATTAATAAAAAAGATAAGAAAACAATTAAGATTAGTTTCATTACGAAGTTTTTTAATGTTCGTTAAGTTGTTAATACCATTATTATTTCATTCATATGTTTCAAAGGCTATGCCATCATATATGACTGCAAATTGACAATTATTGGGCGATTTTTAAGCGATTAACAAAATCCATAATTAATTTTCACTTAAAAACAAATAGTTTTAACACCTTTAGTTGAATAAAATTGTGAAAAGTGTAACCTTCTTACACACTTAACTCAACAATTAGAAAGCGATATGCTATATTTATAAAATGTGTAAAATAATTACACACATATTACTCGATAATTTTGAAATCAAGTGTAGAATTGAAAAATTTATGAATAGCGTTACTTAATAATTAAATAAATACAAAGAAATAGGGATTAATTTTTCATGGCATATAAATTGCAATTTTTTTAGATTACTTATAAAATATTTAATAATCAAGGGTAAATAATTTGAATTCAGCTCAACTTACAATTTTCGAAATGATTTCACTCTTTCGGAGAAGAAAGATTTTTTTATTAATTCCGATTGTAATTGTTACTACGGTGAGTATAATTGGGGCTTTTATACTCCCAAAATCTTATGAATCATCAACAACGATTTTATATCAACGGGATGAAACTTCTACTCCTATATTAGGATTGGAAATCAGGTCTTCATTAGGGACAGAAGATAGGTTGAATCTGTATAGAGAAATACTTTCGAGTCGAACCATTTTACAACAACTGATTGACAGTCTCGGACTCAAAGAAAAAGCATCCACTGAGAAAGATCGGCAAGCATTGATTGCTTCTCTTGCAAAGAAATTTGACATCGAGAACAAAGGTTCTGGTTCGTTCACGATAATATATACCGATGATGAAGCTTTGAGAGCACAAAAGGCAGTCGAAGTTCTCACGCACTTATTGATTGAAACTATTTCTCAAGTTCAGACACAACAAAACGACCAATCTGTTCAATTTTTTGAAAATAAACTGAAAGAGACTCGTGAAAAATTTGAAGAAAGTCAACGCAAAATAATTACACTTATCGGAAATCGTGTAAGCACATTACCGGAACAAAGCAAAATTCAATATACCCAAATAGAAAATGTTGATAAACAGATTAACGATTTGGATGTCCGTTTAAACATTTATCAACAGGCTCTTAACATATTGCAATCTGTTTCGAAACCGCCACGAATCGAAAAAAATAAAGAAACACTATACAACCTAACGAGAATGGACATCCCATTTGCCTCTGATCTGAATTTATTTTTAAAAAAGTATGACGATTTTTTACAAAAATATACTCCACAATATCCGGAAGTAAAGAATGTTGAAAACCAGATTTCTGAATTACTCATTCGTATACAAAATGCACTTGAATCAGAAATTGGCAAGAGAAACCCGCAACGAATGGAATTTGAAAATAAGCGAGCTCAACTGCTGGAAAATGTGCAACAAACATTTATTAGTGGTCATCTAAATGCAGAACAGGAATCCGATTTTAACCTATACCGGAAATTATATGATGATATGAAAGTGCGTCTCGAGCAAGCCAAGTCAACTCGAGACCTAGGATACAAAACAGGGCATCAATTTGTTATCCTCGACCCACCGCTTTTACCAACAACAGCTACAAAACCTAAAAAAATCCAATTGATCCTTGCCGGTTTGGGTATCGGAATATTTTTAGGTTTTATATCTGTTATTATGCGGGAACTCTTTGATACCACAGTCAGAACACAGAGGGATATTGAGATTTATCAAAAGCCAATTATTGCTTATATCTCAGATGGAAACGACGACCGCACTTAATAAAAATAACATCAATAATTAATTTAGAATCAAGATTGGAAAAATAGAGTGGCAATATCAGATAATCGCATTGAGATCGTCGAAAATCCCGAAAACGAAAAGAACGGCAAAATTATCCGTTTAATAAAATCCGTAATAGTAAATCAGGAAACAAGTAATTACATCGACAATTCGGTTATTAAATATAAATACTATAACTCTTTTAATTTTTCGCTTCTTTCACGGGAACGTCAAAACCTAAATTTCACAGTAGGTATAACGAGCCCTCAAAAAGGCGAAGGAAAAACGCTTATCGCAAGTAATCTTGCTGTCTCTTTCGCTCTGGGCTCACAAAAAAGTACAATATTGGTCGATTTAAATATTGCTAATCCGCGTTTACATAAGATATTCGGAGTTCCCCTCTCACCAGGTTTGACCGAATCTCTGAATGATAGCAATATCAGTGTTTCGAAAACAGCTATCGAAAATCTTTCGGTACTAACAGCGGGGAAAAAAGTAATTCTACACGAAAAATTATTCCCAAAAACATCAGCCGATGGAACACGACCACAACCAATTCAACCATCGCTCGGTTTAGAACAGCTTGCCTCATTCCGTGACGTCTTATATTCTCTTGAACAAAAATATGAGATCATTATCGTTGACATGCCGGCAATTAATTCTACGACAATTCCATTGTTATATACAAACCAATTACAAGGACTAATCGTTGTTGTCCAGAGCGAAAGAACTAAAAAAGAAGATATAGATAAATTATTACAGCGAGTTAATGAACGGAATGTTCTGGGATTTGTTATGAACCGGTTTTCAGATAAAGATCATAAGGGATAAAGTCAGTATGCTCTCTGTCATAGGCACATTAAGCCTAATTATGTTTGTGATAATCCTGAGTAAATTTAAAAAAGAATTACGATGGAGCGGGTACATTCAAATATTTTTTATTGCTTTACTTCAGGTTTGTATAGTCATTCTTGTGATGTACGCACTGGAAGTTCCGTTAATTAAAATCCCGAGATGACGATGGAAGAATTGTACGCTAATAAATATAATCAAAATAAAAAAAATAATTTGTTTTGGATTCTTGGAATTGTTCTAACTTCTATTGCAATATCATTCATGTATGTAATTAGCGAAGGGAGTGCTTTTACATCTGTTGCCATAATTTTGATTGCTTTGATAATTACGATCACATTCTACAGAATAGATTGGGGTTTTATTTTGTTTGTAGGAATGGTGTTGGCTTTCGACCAATTTCCACCGCGAGGCTACGGAATCACGATAATCGGCCAAGAATATTTTCAAAATTTAAAATCACTGAAATATTTTTCCAAAATCGATTTTGCTGTAATCAATCCTCTTGAATTGCACATTTTTCTGATATTAACAGTTTGGATTATTTTGATTTCTACCGGTAAAAAAGTAAATCTAATGCGTGTACCGGTTTGGCTATCGACAATTTTATTTTTTGCATGGCTTTTTTTGTCATTCATCTACGGAATGTCAACCGGAGGTAGTTTTTTGCCCGCACTCTGGGAATTAAGGGCATTATTTTACTTAGGAATTATTTTTTTTCTAACACCTCAAATTATTCAGTCAAGAGAACAAATTGTCAATCTAATTTGGGTTTGTATCGGAGCAATTGCGTTCAAAGCAGTTCAAGGTTTGATTCGTTTAGTTAGATTAGGTTTCAATTTTGGATCTCGTACAGAATTGACAAATCACGAGGACCCACTATTTTTCGTTTCATTATTAATTCTTTTATTGGGATTAATCTTATTTAAATATAACTCCAGGCAAAGACAGGTGCTATCCTGGATAAGTTTACCCCTTTTGTTTGTTTTTGTGCTTTCCCAACGACGAGCAGCCTATGCAGCGTTAGGATTTGCAATAATAACTTTTATTATACTTCTTCCAAAATTAGAACGATTAAAGTTAATAAAAATACTTATTCCTGTAGTTATATTATTTAGCATCTATACAATCAGCTTATGGAATAATGAAAGTACTTTTGCAATACCCGCACAATTAGTTAAAACAATTTTTGTCGAACCAAAATCGAAAGACGACTTACGATATTATTCAAACTTATATCGGGATTTTGAAAATTATAATTTAGCTCAAACAGTCAAGAGAGCACCTGCAATCGGAATTGGATTCGGGAATAAATACGACCAACCCGTAATGCTCACTAAAATTCCTTTCCCTTTGCAAGAATATATACCACATAACGAAATATATTGGCTGTTTGTAAAAACGGGAGCCATAGGTTTCTTTCTCTTCTGGCTTTTCATCGACTCATATATTCTTCGAGCTGCTTTTATTTTTAATCGACTAAAGGATTTATACTTCAAATCACTGTGTGCTGTTATAATCGTCGCCATTGTAGGTCAAATTGTAGTTTCCTTTTATGATTTACAATTTACTTACTATCGCAATATGGTTTTTTTAGGAATGTTGATGGGATTGCTTCCTGTGATTGATAAACTTGATAAACTTGAACATGAGATTAAAACTAACATTAATGTATAAAGCGAATATTTTAAATATTTCCGACACCCCGAAAAATAATTCATTAAAAATTCTTAATGTCAGGATAGATAATGTAAAAATGTCGAATGTTCTTGATATAATCGATAAAATGATTATCAACAAAAAGTGCCATCAAATCGTTACGGTTAATCCTGAATTTGTTATGGAAGCTCAGAAAAATTTAAAATTCCGTGAAGTGTTAAATAATGCTGCACTTTCGCTGCCCGATGGGATCGGAATCGTGCTCGCGTCAAAATTAATATCTCAACCATTAAAAGAACGTGTTACTGGAATCGATACTGTACAAAAGCTCGCTTGCCTAGCCGCTAAACAAGGATGGCGTATCTTTTTCTTAGGAGCGGCTCCAGGTGTTGCCCATCAAGCAGCCATAAAATTGCAGATATTATATCCGGGATTGCAAATCGCCGGGACTTATTCAGGTTCACCTAACGTACAAGAAGAGGACGAAATTTGCTCGTTGATAAAATCTGCCAAACCTCAAATACTTTTAGTGGCATTCGGGGCACCAAAACAAGACTTATGGATAGCACGAAATTTAGAGAGACTTGGTGTTCCGGTCGCGATTGGTATAGGAGGAACTTTCGATTTTATCGCTGGTGTTGCTCGTCGAGCCCCTCTTTGGGTTCAAAAAATCAGTTGCGAATGGTTATTTCGATTAATGAAAGAACCTCGCCGTTGGAAAAGAATGTTGGCTTTACCAAAATTTATTTTTTTGATTTTCAGTTCTCTCATATCACTCAAAACCATAAATAAGGAAAAATCTTGAACAAAGAAATTGCAAAATCGATTGCAAAAAATACAACTGTATTAATGGGTTCTCAATCAGTTACATGGACCATGAGTTTTTTGCTATTGCTTTTCCTCCCCCGCTATTTGGGTAGTGTAGATTATGGAAGGTTGTATCTTGCAAATTCAATATTTGCGATATTTATGTTATTAATTGATTTTGGAGGCAGATACTCAATAACAAAAGAGGTTGCCAGATCACGGGAATCTGTTGGTTCTATTGCTGTAAATGCAATAGGTATCCGAATAATTTTTTGGGCTTTCTCTTTTCTAGGGCTCGTTATATTCACCTTTCTATCCGGTTATCCGCCTGTACTGCAGATTCTTCTTGTATTATATGGAATCAGCATGTTATGGGAAAGCACACGCAAAGTCTTGTGGAGTTGCTACCAAGGATTTGAGCAAATGAGATACCCATCGATCGCTGCAATTGTCGAACAGATTTTTATAACAATATTCGCTATAACAGCATTATTGCTTGGTGCAGGTCTTTTAATAATCGGTACGATTATGGTAATTGGGTCACTTCTAAATTTTGGAATTCATGTAAAGTTTGCAAAACAAATTATTTCTACATTACCCCGATTTCAGTTTAAAGAATCATTAAAACTTATAAGAAAGGGCATCCCCTTTTTCCTCTGGTCAATTTTTGGATTGATATATTACCGTGTTGATGCTGTAATGCTCTCATTTATGACACCTGAATCAATTGTCGGTTGGTATGGTGCTGCCTATCGATTCTTCGACATTTTGATGTTCATTCCAAGTATTTTCAGTGTAGCGGTTTTCCCTATTCTGTCTCGAATTTGGAAAGATAAAGAGGGTTTATCATTAACAACAAGCAAAAGTCTCGATTTCATTATAGTTGCCGGAATACCGGTAAGCATTAGCTTATTTTTTTTCGCACACGAAATAATTAATCTTTTTTATGGTTTAGCCGGGTTTGGTCCCACAGTTTTAATTTTAAAAATCTTCTCCGTCGGAATTCTCTTAGTATATATTGATATGATTTTAGGAACTGCGATATTAGCTTCAGATAAACTACGCCAATGGTCACTTGTTGCTCTTGCTGCAGTTTTCATAAACATCGGATTAAATTATTTTATGATTCCATATACTCAAGTAAACTATGGAAATGGTGGGATAGGAGCTGCCATTGCAACGATAATCACTGAATTTTTTGTTATGCTTTTTGCCCTGTACCTAATTCCAAAAACAACATTGGCTATTGCGCGTCCGAGCGTCAGCATTAAAGCGATTACAAGCGGTCTGTTTATGGTCGGTGCATTGTATGCGCTTTCATTTTCTCCTCAACCCTGGGTCATAGAAGCAATCGTCGGTATTCTCATATATGGGGTCATATTACTAATTATAAAAACACTAGAACCAGAAGAACTCGATTTTTTTAAAGAATATATTACTTTTAAAAACTTAAAAAATATAATTATCCCTTCAAAAGGAAAGGAAGAATGAAGTTACTACATATAATGCCATATTCTCCAGTGCCACCAACTTTTGGTGGTGCTCTTCGAATTTACAATTTACTTCGCCAGATGACAAAAAACCATGAAGTTACACTTATTACTTTTGGTAATTCGAACACTGAATTTGAATTACGTTCTCATTTCGACACTAACCTGAAAAATATACACGTATTAAATTATCCTTATCTAAAGCCGTTCAAACGTTTTAACCAACTTTTCTCTCTATTTAATAAGAGCAGTTTTGCATTCCGAAGAACATATCATCAAGAAACGCAGAGATTGATTGATGGAATCGTGACTTCTGACAACTTCGACATTGTGCAAACCGAATTTCCACACATGGCATCATACAAAATCAATTCTGATGCAATCAAAATTATGGATGCACATAATGTCGAATATTCAATACTTAAATACCAATGGCAGCACACATCTTCACCATTACGGAAGATTTTCTATCACAAAGAATTTCAAAAAATTTTTCATGAAGAAATCACCGTTTGCCGGCGTCAAGACGCTCTTTTGGTTACTTCAGCTGACGATAAGAATACATTAGATAAAGATGTACCGGACGTTCCAAAATATATTGTACCTAATGGTGTGGATACTAATTACTTTATTCCTTCGACAGAAAAACCCAAGCCACACACATTAGTTTTTTCAGGCGCGATGTCGTATATACCGAACTACGATGGTATTCTATACTTTCTTGATAATATATTTCCGCTAATCACAAAATCAATTCCAGATACAAAGTTGTACATTGTAGGAAACATGCCACCTAAGAATTTACTAAAGCGAGCCTCTGAAAATATTATAATAACCGGTTACACTGATGATGTACGACCTTATATATGGAGATCGAGTGTATATATCGTACCACTACGAATGGGAAGCGGAACTAGATTAAAAGTATTAGAAGCTCTCTCAATGAAAAAACCTATCGTTACAACTACCATCGGTTGCGAAGGCATTGATGTAGAAAATGGACGAACAGCCATTATTACTGATGAGCCACAAGCTTTTGCAGAAGCCGTAATAAGAATTTTGAAAGATCCATATCAATCAAAAAATTTGATTGATAACGGTTTTGAACTAGTTAAAAAGCGATACGATTGGTCCGTAATTGGTGAAAAATTGGATAATGTTTACAATTTATTAATAAAAAAATGACAATATCTGAATACATAAGATTTGTACGCTCACGTTTGCACCGTCATACAATTATTGAACACATAAAAGGATTATGGTTTAAACGTAAGTTTACTAAAGCGAAAATTATAGTTGTCGCCGGAGGATTTCCTTTCCCTAAAATAATAAACGAAGGTGGAAAAATATTCGCTGATAATTGCCAATTTTTTCCCGGCGTTCGATTGGAAGTCGGTAAGGATGCGTGTATTAAAATCGGCAAAGGAACTTACTTGAATCGGAATACCGTAATTGTATCACAAAAGCAAGTTGAAATTGGAAACAATTGTAAAATATCCTGGGATGTTGTGATAATGGATTCAGATTTACATCCTCTCCCTGGTAATACAAAAATAATTTCAAAACCAGTAGTGATAATGGATAATGTATGGATTGGCTGTAGAGTGATTATTTTAAAAGGGGTTACGATTGGATCTGGAGCAATTATCGCTGCTGGTGCAGTAGTCACAAAAGATATTCCGGCTAATTCGATTGCTGCCGGAGTACCGGCACAGGTATTATCATTTAATAATAAGAAGAAGAAGGAAGGAAATGCAGAATAATTCAAAGAACGGGAAGAAACATCCAGGATTAGGGAACTCTAATAAAATTAAAGTTCTGATGTATCATATTGTCACAGATGATAAAAGCTTTTGCAGTAAAAACAGAAATATCGCAGTTCACGTAAGCGAGTTCCGCAACCAAATGAAATTTCTTGATCGCTGTGGATTTGTAACTATTACTTTCGAAGATTATTTGCTTTATATGAACGGAGAATTAAATTTACCCAAAAAACCTATTATATTATCGTTTGACGATGGTTTTGCTGATGTTCATCAATATGCATTCCCAATTTTACAAGAATTTGGTATGCGGGCAGTTTTATTTATTTTAGGCGACAGAAAAATTAAAACAAATAGTTGGGATCATGCTTCCGGAATCTCACCCAAACCACTGCTCGCCGACTATCAAATTATCGAAATGCACGATGCCGGTTTCGAAATTGGCTCCCATGCTTTAACTCATAGTAAACTTACAAATATTCAACGAGAAAAAGCTTGGGAAGAAATATCTCGCTCGCGAATGTTATTAGAAATTTTTCTCAATACTCAAGTTAAGTCAATTGCCTACCCTTTTGGAAGCGTTAATAAAACTTTAAAAATATTAGCAGAGGAAGCCGGCTATCAAATTGGATGTGGCAGCTATTCAGGTCCATTAGTTTTCGGAAAAGATCGTTTTGAAATTCACCGAATAAACATTCCCGGACAATTGACTATTTTTCAATTTGCACTCCGCCTATCAAGGCTTCATCATTATTTGGAATGGACTTGGTGGCGATTGATGAAAAATGGTAAAATAAATAAAAATCGGTTATCAGTTTTTAGTTCTAGTAAAGGTGAGATACAAAATAATAATTATCACTAAACATATAAATGAAAAATCCACACACAACAATAAATTCAAATCATTCATTTATTCAACATCAGATGGAAGATGCATCCAAAGCAAAAAACTTAAAGTTACGTTTCGTCACGAGTGAAGAAGAATTCTATGCACTTCAAAGCGAATGGGATAATTTAATTCAACAAACTAATGCAAAGATATATCAAACTTTCGAATGGCTTTCGAATTGGTGGAGATTTTATGGCGACAAAAAAATTGATAAATTACATTGCTTACTTTTTTACCATAACGAAATATTAGTAGGAATTGCCCCTCTGTATATTCGTCATAAATATTTTTTAGGGTATAATTTTTATCGCCGTATTTATTTTTTGGGAGGAGATACATCGGTCGGTACATCTTTCGGTTTATTTTGTGATGGAGGTCCAAGTGATTATTTAGATATCATTTCGCTTCCACATTACGAACACAGTATCGCTGTAGCATTTCTTCAATACATTCAAGAAATTAAACCCTCCAATACCCAATTGGTTCTCGTCGACGTCAGAGCTGATAGCAATTTGTATCTGTATTTTCTACCAATATTGAGGAAAAGTGATTTATCTTTTAAAATTTTAGAAGCCGACAAAAGCCCTTATATAGTTACACCTGATTCATTTGATGATTTTCTCAAAAGCCGTTCTAGCAGCGTTCGACGAAGACTTCAGCAATCATGGAAAGAAGTAGGAGAAAAATCGCTTTTCACACTTAATGATGAAAAAGATGCCAACGACTTAGATACTGCAATAGGCAATATTAAACGGTTGCATCAAAATCGATGGAATTTCTTAGGTTATCCAGGTTTTTTTGGCGATCCACGTTATGAAAAATTTTTTGAAAAAGTTCTACAATTATTTTTTCAAAGGGGCTGGTTGTGGTGTAAAACCATAATGGCTGGCGATAGATGCCTCGCTGGACGTCTGGCATTCAGGTATAAAGGTGAATATTACGATTACCTTTCAGGTATCGACGATAAAGCACCTGAAATGAAACGAAGACCCGGACTTGTACTATTACTTGCCATGATTCAAGATTCTATAATGGAAAAGGCATCTGTGATTGACTTACTTAGAGGTGAAGAATCTTATAAAAAAGATTTTACCGTAAATATGATTTCTAATTGGAATGTATTAATAACTCTTGATAATAAAAATAATCGGTTTAAATCAATTTTTTTGAACTTATTTCTGGGTTTAAAGTTTTTAGCTTTTTTAATTGACCGTGAATGTAAACTATTTAAAGTAACACATAATTATAAACGCTTCCCGATTTCAATAATATTTTTTATAAAATTTCGAACACAATCTTTCATAAATAAAATCAAGGAATTATTAAACAAGAAAAGGACTAAATAAATTATGAAAGTATTGACACTTGTTTCTTTAGGAATGGGCAGACCCGATCGCGCGACGCTTTTGGAAAAAGAGGCAACAGATAAGTACCCTCGTGTATCGTTGTATGAACAGATCTTAAACTCGGACATGCTTGATGAAAAATATTTAGAAAAAATTCCTGTTTGGCGAAAACTATTATATAAACCATTTCCGATCTTCATAAAACAGGTATTTGAAGCATTTTTCATCTGCCATAAATACGATATAGTAGTGTCTTGGGCAGAACGTCTTTGTTATCCTTTCGCGTTATTATTAAAATTAACCGGAAGACGTATACCGCATATTACATTAAATAGTTGGGTTTCACATCCAAAAAAAGTTAAACTTTTAAAATTCACACAATCTCATATTGATAAAATATTGTTGTGGTCCAGCGTTCAGAAAAACATTGCCATTAACCAAATTGGAATACCGGAAACCAAAATTGAATTTATACGAAAATTTGCAGACCAGCAATTTTTCCGTCCTATAGATATTAAGACCGAAACTATTTGTGCTGTCGGTTCCGAAATGCGGGATTATCCAACATTAGTTAAAGCGATGAATGGTTTAGACATACGCTGTCACATCGCAACTGGTACAACACGTGGTAAATTATTCGATACTGTAAAAGCATTGTATGATATCGATAATTTACCGGCAAACATTACAATCGGGGCAAAAGGATATTTTGATCTCAGAGACCTTTATGCACGTTCCCGCTTTGTGGTTGTTCCTGTTCTGCCGACTGATACAGACAACGGTTTAACTTGTATTTTAGAGTCGATGGCAATGGGTAAAGCTGTAATTTGTTCGAGAACTCAAGGACAAGTTGATGTAATTCAGGAGGGAATAACCGGCATTTTTGTTCCACCTCAAGACCCACAAGCATTGCGCGAGGCAATTCTAAATCTATGGAATAACCCTGAACTCGCGGTACAAATGGGAAAAGCCGCCAGAAAATATTTAGAAGAAAATCATACACTCGAACAGTTCATCTATCGAGTTAAACAAATAATTGAAAAAAGTTATCAAAACAAAAAATAATTAGATATGGAACTCATACATAAATATTTAATCGAAACGGTGCAAAGCTATCCAGGGAAAAAAGCTATCATATCAGATAAAAAAGAAATTTCTTACGGCAATTTATTAAAATACGTGGTAACACTCTCTGATACACTAATTTTAGAAGGCTTGCACCGCGGAGACCGTATCATCGTGATGTTGAGTGATCCTATAGATATGATTACAGCTTGCTGTGCGGTTAGCAGATCCGGTGGAATTGTAGTTCCTATTCAAACCACACTCCCTGTTTCTGAAATTTTAGACATTGTAAATCGTTCCTCCCCGTTTTTAATTATAACAAGCCGCAGCGATTATGAGAGGATGGCGAAACTTTCTACTGGTACGAAACAAATTACTATTTTTTATGACGACGAGTCTCTTTCAAATATTGCTTCGAGTTCACTTTACCATCATCTGAGGGAGTTTAAAGATGAAAATTGGAACAAGGTATTACAGCTAACTAATTTGAAAGAATTCGATATCACC
Source organism: Bacteroidota bacterium (assembly GCA_030017895.1). Lineage (NCBI taxonomy): Bacteria > Pseudomonadati > Bacteroidota > Bacteroidota bacterium. The sequence goes on from JASEGV010000009.1 coordinate 57,535, forward strand.
TTCATGGATTATAATACAATTACAAAAGAATTAAGTGTTTTCACTCATCAAAGCATACTTCATTCAGCACGTATAATAAATCCATTGACAAGTTTACTTACTGACTCTATCGAATTCATTACTACTCCGATAATTAATATCATTGGATTTAACCGCGTTATACATCTACTAACTTCAGGAGGCACTTGCGTGATTCGTGGCAGCACCTCAGATCCTTTGGAATATCCATCCACAATTTTAAAACATAACTGCAACACATGGTACACAACTCACGAAACAATAATGAATGCCATGAATCAAATTAGTTTTCTGATTAAGGATACATTTTCGCGAATAAAATTGATCGGAATTAGTGGCGACGTCCCAATTTCTTTTCAGGAAAGACAAAAACTCTTAGATGTTTTTGTTAATGCAAAAATTTATTTAAACTACGGACCTCCTGAAGCCCCAACAAGCACAATTCTTAGTATTAGAAATAATCGAAGCAGATTGAATAGTTATGGTTCAGTGCCTCCGTCTGTTAAACTATCCCACGATTCGAACGGTAATATTCTGATCCACGGGCCTCATTTAATGGAAGGATATTGGAGAAACAATGACCTCGATAAATCTCGTTTCAATGAAAAGGGTTGGTTTAAAACAGATGATTTTGGGATGTTTGACAATAACGGGGATCTTGAAATGGTTTATCAGAAAGATGAATTAATAAAAAGACATAATACTTATAAACCCGTTACAGATATTGAAGAAAACATGAGAACTTTTTTCCCTGGCTGCGAAATGTGCATCATCGGAATTCAAGATCCTCTAAATATTGAGAATGAAGTTCCAATTTTGTGTTATAGCGAAAAAGGAAAACCAACAATTAATCGTAAAAACCTTCTAGATGTATTTCAAGAGCAATTTATTGAAAAAAATATTCTGTTGCTGGTAAAAGAGATAAAAGAGTTCCCTAAAGCCGGTAATAAAATTTTAAGGTTTGAATTAAAAAAATTTCTACTTGATTATAATATTTTAACAGAAATTGAGAATATGAATAAGATTTTTCTATACCATGCAACCGATAACTAAAATAACCAAATATTCAGATAATTTCTTTAAAAGGCTCATCGTGGAAGTGAGTGGGTAAAAATGATAGATAGAAACAGCGTAAC
>JASEGV010000010.1 GCA_030017895.1 Bacteroidota bacterium
GCATATTCATATTATTTTCTGTTGATTCATTCATTTTCTTAAATATACAAAAAAAGTATTCAATAAGTCAATTTTTGGAACCGCCCTTAATAAATTTAAAGAATCAATAAAGCCGATCTTATGACTTAGGTTTATGCGTAATGTGCTTAAGGAGAAATAAAATGAAGAATCAAACTATAATGTTCTTACTTATTCTGATCGTTGTTTTGAGCTGCAAAAATATGACGACTGAACCAACGGAAGTAAACTTGTTAATCAACTCAACATTTGAACTAAATGGTGATTCATCTCTATATGGTTGGATAGTTTCATACCCTTCGGTTGTACAATTCTCGAATGATGTGCCGAGTTATGGTTCCGGTCGCTCTATCATTTTTCAAAGCTGGGGGAAATCGCCTCCGTTAAGTAACTCGATCTTCGCAATGATCCCCGCGCCTGCGGGCACTCATATTTACCGACTTTCCATTTTCGGGAAAAAAAGTGGTGTAGTTGGTGGTTGGGTGTATATTGGCCGCAACCTTAGGTCTGCTGCAACCGCCGAACACTATAGTTCAATATCAGTTGTAGACTCTGTGTGGACTTTCTATTCAAAGATTGACACACTGACCACTGATGTTAGGGATACCTTGTTCGTCGTAATAACCGGTGGCTCTTCTTGTACCGAATGGGGGTCAACACATTTTAATACTTGTAAGTTTGAAAAATTAAATTAATGCTAAACAAATCTTATTACAAAACACGAATTATTTTTACGTTCGGCGTCGTTACAATTATTCTTGTAGTTGCAATATCTATTACGAGTTATAATTTTATACGCAACCTTTACCTTGACGAAATATCTTCACACGTAAAAACATCTACTCAAATTATCTCTAATCAGATTGATGAATCGTATTTAGATATTTTAAGTATCGGCCCACCGACCAAACTAACGCAAGCGTATTTCCAAAATATTTTCAAAAATAATACCGTCAACAAAACTCCATCTGAAATATTTATCTTCAATAAAAATTTTATGGTTCTTGTCCACTCGGATTTTTCGTTTGTTGAAAATAGAAGCAATCCAAATCTTATCATTTACAAAAAAGATATTGAAGCACTTACGGTCAAACAGTCTTTTACATCGATTCCTTTTAAGGGAGACGACGGCAACTGGTATTTGTGGGGATTTTACCGCTTCGATAGAAATTATTTTCTTGCCGTGAAAGAAAGCGCTGACAAGCTCCAGAAGGTGGAAGATTTTGCAACGCTCTTTTTATACTTTGGATTAATCGCTACAGTTATTACAATTATCGTTAGCTGGTTAATAGCTAAGTCGATAACAAAGCCGGTTGATAGGCTTATTAAGTTTAGCAACGAAATCGGGAAAGGGAATTTTAACGTCCGTCCTCCGGAAAACATGAAGGGCGAAATAGCATTACTTTCGACCGCAATGGAAAAGATGAAAAACAACCTCTTCGAAAATCAGAAAGAGCGGGAAAATATGCTGGCACAAATAGCACACGAAATTCGCAACCCACTCGGTGGTATTGAATTATTCGCGAATTTAGTCAAAGAGGATTTAAAAAATGAAAATAAGAATACTGAAAATTTAGATAAAATCCTGAAAGAAATAAACGGGCTGAAAACTTTAATCACAGCTTATCTGAATTACAGCAAACCCAAGATCGCAACCCAAGAATTAATCAACCTGCCCGATTTGATGAATGATATCAATAATGTATTCAAACCGGATTTAGATAAAAAGAAAGTCCGAATAAATTATGACTTACAATCAACGAATGTGTGGTTCGACCCGGAACATTTACGCCAAATTTTAATTAACGTTGTTTCAAATAGTCTTCATTCCGTATCGGAGGATGGCTTAATAACAATTACTTCAAACGCGAATCATACAAATTGGTGGATATCGGTTTTTGATAATGGACAAGGAATTTCCGAAGAGAATATCGGTTTAATTTTTGAACCATTCTTTACGACGAAGAAAGATGGTACCGGACTTGGACTTTCTATCTGTAAAAAACTCGCAAAAGAAAATAATGCGACAATTGAAGCTGTAAACAACAAGGGCAGAGGCTGTACATTTACAATATTTGGAGTTGATAATAAAAAATAAGATAGAATAAAAAAATAATAATTGGAAAAACGATCTGTATCAATATATAGGTGGAATAATAAGAAATAATAACCACAAGATGTTAATTATTAATGGAATGCCAGATCACCTTCATATATTGATCGGTTTGAAACCACATCAGGCACTCTCCGATCTTTTACAAGATATAAAAGGGTCTTCTTCAAAGTGGATCAATGAAAAAAGATTTGTCAAAGGAAAATTTAGTTGGCAGTCGGGTTATGGTGCATTTTCTTACTCGCATTCTCAATTAACGAGTGTTATTAGATATATTCAGGATCAAGAAAAATATCTGTTTAGATGGATTGATGAATAACTATACCGTCCCTAAAGGGACTTGTATTAATTTGTTATTTGTGATTTTATAAATCTTTAATCCCTACGGGATTAATAATAAAATATATTTGAATTAAGATAAACATTCAGTGTCCCGATAGGGACAAAATATTTATAGAAATAAATTTAATATCAATGTGAGTCCCTTTGGGGACGATAGAAAATCATAAGATAATGAAGAACGAAGAAATTATAGTTATCGAAGATAATGAAACAATGCGGCTTGGCATCGTAGAAAGCTTACGTCGCGAAGGTTATAAAGTCCAGGCATATGCAAATGGTCCTCAAGCGTTAAAAGATTTTCAATTCAAACCAATATCGCTTGCTATCATAGATTTGAAGATGGAACCGATGAACGGCATTCAAATACTCGAAAAAATTAAAGAACAGAACCCCGCCACCGAGGTGTTGATGATTTCAGCTTATGGAACTGTTGAAGATGCAGTGAAAGCGATACAATTGGGCGCCGCCGATTTTCTTACCAAGCCATTCTCGCCCGATGAATTGCGGATGCGTGTTAAGAAAATTGTAGAGAAAATACAAAGCGAAAGAAGAATTCAAGAGTTGATCGAGCAAAATCGTTTGCTTAGTGACGAGGCATTTTCGAGTTATGCAGAGATGATTGGGAATTCGTTACAGATTAAAAAAGTTTTTACACTTGTTGAACAGGTTGCCAACACAGAAAGCACTGTTTTGATACAAGGTGAAAGCGGAACCGGAAAAGAATTAATCGCAAGGGCAATACATCGAAAAAGCAAGCGTGCTGAGAATGCTTTTATAAAAGTAAACTGTGGGGCGTTGAACGAAAATCTTCTCGAGAGCGAATTGTTTGGACACGAGAAAGGAGCATTCACCGGCGCGATACGACTGAAAAAAGGAAGATTCGAATTAGCTAACAAAGGAACCTTGTTCTTAGATGAAGTGGGCGATATTTCCCAAGCGATGCAAGTGAAGTTGTTACGGGTTTTACAAGAAGGCGAATTTGAACGAGTGGGGGGCGAATCGACTTTAAAAACCGATGTTAGAATTATCGCTGCAACAAACCGCGACTTACAAAAATTGATACGCGAAGAAAAGTTTAGAGAAGACTTATATTATAGGTTGAGTATTATTCCAATTAACATTCCGCCGCTTCGAGAAAGGAGAGAAGATATTCCGCTTCTTGTAGATTATTTTTTAAAAAAACAGGCAGGAATAAATTGTCAAAAGGAAAAACAGATTGAGATTGATGGTTTGAAATTGTTAGTCGATTATCTTTGGCCCGGCAATATTCGTGAGTTGGAAAATTTAATAGAAAGATTGACCGTTATTACGATCGGTGATAAAATTGAATCCAATTTAATTTCGAGCCACCTGAACCAAGGTTTGAACGTAAATACCAGCTATAATAATCTACCACTTGAAAGAGCTGTGGAGTCTCTTGAAAAGAATTTAATCGTGCAGGCGTTGAAAAAAGCTAACGGAGTAAAAAACAAAGCAGCTAAATATTTAGGAATACCTACGAGTGTTCTTTATTATAAGATGGAAAAATATGATTTATAAAAAAATAAAATATCTAAAAGCTGTAACAAGATTCGGTGGTCTTTTATTATTTATATCCATTATTGCTCTACAGAATATTGATGCCCAAAACCTCAACGATGTTGAAAAAGGATTTGAATCGTTAAAAAGTAATTTAGTAAAAGAAAATTTTATTTTGGATTCCCTAAATCAAAGCTTAGAAGAAAGGGCAGAATTAATAAATGAAGAAAAAGGTAAGTCGAAACCGGATCAGGATAAAATTTATAAATTAATGGCTGGGTCGGTTACAATCTCTAACTCGATCGAATTGCAGCAGAAAATTATATCTCAGTTAGAAAAGACTCTTGAAGAAACAAGCCAAAAGTTAGATTATAATTATACAGTACTTATCGACTCTCTCAAAGCATTAAAACAAACAACTCTGAAGATGTCCGACGTAAGAGATATTGATAGACAAATACTATCTAATATTGAAAAGCGACTCCTGATTACACCAAGAATTAACCAACTCTCGTTTATTCCGGAAAAAATACTTGCGATCAACCTAACCAAAACTAAGGATACTGTTCAAAGGAATATTTACGCTGAATATCTAACAAGCGCACTAAACGAAGTCAACACCCTGCTAAGCCAAGTGAACGAAACGAGCAGCGAAATAACACAAATAATAGCACTACACACAAAGGCAAATAAATTTTTAGATGAGGTAGAATTCGAGAACCGGATTAAACCTGTCGGAACATCTTCAACAATGTCTGCTTCGACCGAAGCAAGCATTAGGTTTTCCGACGAGAAAGGTTCAGAGTTTAGCTCACAGTTGCAGTCTTATGTTTCTTTAAACGACCAGTTAAATTTTCGTCAGTCGCCTTATATTCACACAACAGGTGAAAAGTCTTTAAAATTCAGTAACGACCGGGTAAGTTTAAAAGACTATCTGGAATTACTAAAAGAACTAAAAAAGGGGTTGAGTGATTACCGTTCAATTCTTTCTGAAAAACTAAACGCTCGCCGATGAAATATTTTTATCCCACTCTCTGTTACTCTTTCTTTTTAATTCTAATCTATTCTAATGCCTCATTTTGTCAGGTTACTTGGAAAACGAGTTTAGAGACTGGGTATTATAATTCTTCCGGCGACGGATTAACCGGGCAAGAAGATATTCAAATAAAATTAGAAGGTCAGCTTAGATATGATTACGAACGGAAAAAGCAAAACGCCTCCGCTTATTTAAGAGTGAGACCAGAAATGTTTGGGCTTAAAGACCAATTGAGGTCGATGCGTTTAAAAGCTTTTGGCTCGTATAGTTATGACTTTGACAATTTTGTGGGCGGAATAAATATTACGTCTCAAAGGCATCTTTTCTCAGGAAAATATTTAGAAATAAACTATGAATCATTTTTATTGTTAGGCGATGCTTCGTTCGAATTATTTAATAATACGCCGGCAAATGCAAGCATCGGTTATGCATATCATAGTTTGAGCGCCGAAGAACAAAGTCTCGATTTAATTTTCTTTGATACAAAACTAAATCAGGCCATCAATTCTTACTTAACAATTGGTTATGGTGGCTACGGCGAAAAATTTCTTGTAGGCAGTCTTACTCGAACCAATTATATTTTACAAAAAAACAAGAATTCGGGTTGGAGATTAGGTCCCAAAGTTAATCTGAGTTATATGAGAGATTTCATTTTTAATTTTGAATACCGGTTTTTACTGCACGGTTCCCAGTTGACAGCATTTCCTTCATTCGAACACTGGCTGCGTGTTGTAACAGGAAAAATCTTTGGTGAGCGATGGTCGGTATTTTTACTCACCGACTATTATCTAAGAAAATTCAAAACAAAAGATATTACTTTGACCGAAAACATCTTGCAGTACACTCCAATGAATTTGGAAAATAGAGTTTACGTTAAACTTGGTTATGAAATAAACCAGTCGACGGAAATATTTTTCAAATCCGGTTACTTCAACGAGAGCCTTTATAAGAATAACTTGTCGATTAAAGGATGGAATGGGATGATTGGTGTGGAAGTTGGAGGGTAAAACAGAAATGGGAAGTAGGTGAATGTAAGTCGATTTGTTAAATCGACAAACCGTGGTTTAAAATATTGAATAATGAATCCGTCAACTGACGGACGAATGATGAACTCTGAATTATGAAGTGGAAGCCCTAATATCTATAAATAATTTTTGCCATTCCCGCCTCACTTCATTATATTTTAGGTGTAAAAAAATACACGCTTAAAAAATCTGTATTTGGCAATAACCTGCAGCTTGTTAGTAAGAATTTCAGAATCGATTATCAACGCGAACTTAACATTTCGCAGTATGAAGCCGTTACTTCTGTTAACGGTCCGCACCTTGTTATTGCCGGCGCTGGAACAGGCAAAACACGCATTATTGTATATCGTGTAACATATCTTGTAAATATAGATTTATTTTGTTATTCTATAAGTGAAGTGAATTTTAATTTAATCCAGCAACCTTAAATTTAAATACGAAAATAATATGGGCACAAAGCAGGACGTTCTAACAGAAATTTTCAAAGTGTGTAAACAAAGAAACGATTATGTTTTTGATAATGATTTAGTGAAAAAATATTGCAAAAAACATCACTTTGGTAATCCTTTTGATGTTACAAAACTTGATGATACTTCAAAATTTCCTGATATGTTAATTGATGAGGATTATTTTATAATTCATCTTGGGGGAGGTAAGCATAAATTTATAAAAGGCATAAAGAGTGGTTTTCACAAATTTGAAAATATAGAAGACAATTTTATTTTTGATTGGAAATATAGAAAAAGCCTACTGAATGAATTCGATTCAAGTGAATCGAATATTCTATCGATTGGAAGCAATCAAAGAATAATCCATGACTTTTTATACGATGATATTGTCGCGGGTCCAAAAGTTTATAATGCGAGACGAACCAAAATCAGTTTTAAATATAATTTTGGTAAAGAAGAAATCATCGCAACCAATTTACAAATGGAAATTGACTTAACTTTGGAATTAAATGGTATCATTACGATTTGTGAGGGCAAAAATGGTTTTCCTGAAAACTTTGCGATTTATCAACTATTTCACCCTTTTAAATATTTTAATGAGTTTAGAAAGCAAGAAAAACTTGATGTAAAATTAATTACTTGTTGTTATGTTTTAAGAAAAAAGGAAGATGGTAAATCTTATATTAGGTTATACAATTATACATTCGAAGATGAAACCAATATGAAATCGCTAAAATTATTAAAAAATGCTCAGTATAATCTAATCAAGAGATAGATATTTTTATGAATAACAATTCTAATATAAAACCGTTTTTAGATAATGTATACTTAAAGGACATTGTTAGCTTATTGAAGGAATTGCCTGATAAAAGTATTGACATGGTTCATGGCGATCCAGACTACAATGTAGGTATTAAATATGGGGATAAATCCTATACCAAAGGTTTTGATGAATATATAGAATGGTACATTTCGTTGGCAAAGGAATCGCTGAGGGTTTTAAAAGACGACGGCAATATGTTCTTAATAAATTATCCAAAACAAAATGCATATTTGAGAGTCAAATATCTAGATAAGGCTTGTTATGAGGTTCTAGATTATGCGTGGACTTACAACACAAATGTCGGGCATAGCCCCAAGAGATTTACTACCGCCCATCGAAGTATTTTGCATTGTAGAAAAACAAAAAACAATAAATTCTTTAAAGATAACGTTGCTGTTCCGTATCTCAATCCGACAGATAAACGCATATTAGGTAATATTGCCAATGGTTCGAAGGGAAGGATGCCTTATGACTGGTTTTACTTTGATTTGGTTAAAAATGTAAGCAAAGAAAAAACTTTTCATGCTTGCCAAATTCCACAAAAATTATCTGAGATGCTTATAAAGTCATGTACGATGCCAAATGATGCTGTATTAATTTTATTTGGTGGTAGCGGTTCTGAAATTGAAATATGTAAATTTTTAAATCGAAAATTTATCTCAGCAGAAATTGATAAGAAATATTATAATATGATTATCGATCGTTTGAACAAAGGCCGAATTGAAGAAAAATACCGCCTTCAGATAAGGAATAATGAGACGAAAGAAACAAAAGGACAACTTATACTTTTAGAAAAATCAATTTATAATGTAAAAAGGAAAATAAAGCATTGATTTTTTTTCTCTTTATTTTGATCATTTTGCCATTCCCGTCTCACTTCCTTATATTCAAAGTGTGAAAAAGTACACGCTTAAACAATCTGTCTTCGGCGATAACCTGCGGCTTGTTACAAAAAATTTCAGAATCGATTATCAACGCGAACTTAACATTTCGCAGTATGAAGCCGTTACTTCTGTTAATGGTCCGCATCTGGTAATTGCCGGGGCAGGCACGGGGAAAACTCGCACTATTGTATATCGGGTTGCATATCTTGTCGAGTTAGGAGTGAAGCCCCAAAACATTTTACTGCTCACGTTTACACGGAAGGCATCGCAAGAGATGCTTCGCCGCGCTGCGATGCTCTTAGATTCTCGCTGCGAAAGTGTTGCCGGCGGAACTTTCCACTCGTTTGCAAACAGTATCTTGCGAAAGTATGCACAACTCATCGACTATGAATCGTCCTTCACAATTCTTGACCAAGGTGACGCCGAAGATACCATAAATTTAATCCGTACGCGATTGCGACTCGATACACGCGAAATTCGCTTCCCGAGAAAAGAAACTTTATACGATATTCACAGCAAGTCTGTAAACACACTAACTCCGATACACGCTATTTTAGCGAAAGAGTATCCGCACTATTTGGAGATCGTAGAAGAAATACAAAGCTTAAGTTCAAAATACGAGGTTTATAAACAGCAGCACAACCTGATGGACTACGACGACTTACTCGTCAACCTTATTAAGCTTTTCAAAAAACGAGAAGATATTAGAAATTTAATTTCCACAAAATACAAATACATTATGGTGGATGAATATCAGGATACAAACCGGATTCAAGCTGAGATAATTCGACTTCTCGCAATGAAGCCGGATGGAACTTACAGCAACGAAAACATATTGGTAGTGGGCGACGATGCACAGTCGATTTATGCGTTTCGCGGTGCAACAATCAGGAACATACTCGAATTTCCCGAAACATTTCTGAAGTGTAAAATCATAACGCTCGAAGAAAATTACCGCAGCACACAGGCAATTTTAGATGTAGCGAATGAAATTTTAAACAGAGCGAAGGAGTGAAAACTTTGTTGAGCATAGAGCTACGAGCTTGGAGTGCGCAGAAGTTATTCTCTTGCGCAATCCTGGTGCTTTTGACACTTGCGGGTTGCAAACCTGTAAAAGAGGTTGTCGAAGACAGAGTTGAACTACCCCCGCCCCTAAAAACTCTCGAACCGGCAATTACAATTAACATCGCAAGTATCGACCTGTCGGATTATCCTACAAAAACAGCCAAAAAATCGGTGCAAAATTTAGCGACTGCATTAAAGGCGGCAGAGGTGCAAATCGTTACATTGCAATCAGTTACACGCTATCCTGAATTGAAAAACAGAGTCGATTTTATTTTTGAACTGCAAAAGGCAACTGAAATGTTTTTCAAATTTGGCGAAATACAAAACTATTCAGGCAGACAAACCGGTAATGCAATATTCAGCATTTATCCGTTCCGAGCTTCTGAAAATTCCGAGTTTAATAATTTTAAATCACTTAGCACTTCTTTAAATGCAACTATCGATGTAGGGGTTGCAAACTTGCTCGTATCGTCTCTAGCAATACCCGAAAAACTTTCGAGCAACGAGCAAAAATATTTTGTATCAGAATTAAATAAAATTCATAGTAACTTTAACTTGCCGCCTTTCATAATTACCGGAAACATAAACAGCATAAACCTCAAATTATTAAACGATGCTGATTACAATATAGACGGATTCGTAGCTCACCGGCAAACTGAAACACTCACACTGTTAGAAACGCATTCTATAGAAACCGAGTTTGGTAAAATAATGATTTGCAAATTCGGATTATTTAATAAAACAGTTACAACGAAATGAATCGGCATAAATACAAAAAAGTTTTATACTCGAAGAAACCAAGCGGATCGATGCCTCAACTTGTAATTGCCGATAACGAAAACGTTCAATCGAAGTTTGTTGTGCAAAAAATTCTTGAACTGCGAGAGGAAGGAATCCCCCTCGAAGAAATTGCGGTCTTATTTCGTTCGTCGTATCTCTCTTTCGATTTAGAAATCGAGCTAACCAAAGCGAACATTCCGTTTGTGAAATTCGGCGGTTTTAAATTTATCGAAACAGCACACATAAAAGATATGATAGCTTATCTTCGTGTTACAGAAAATCCAAAAGATGTAGTTGCCTGGAATCGTATTCTTCTTCTTATAGATGGAATTGGTCCGCGTAATGCTGAAAAAATTATTGATGGAATCTTGCATCATCAAAGCGACAAATTTTGGGTTGAGTATCATCAATATTCGGATAAGGTTCGCGAGCTGTTCGATTTATTAAAAACAATCGCTACTGATCTAAATACTCCCTCTGAAAAAGTCGACCGAATACAAGCTTATTACAATGGGATATTCAAAAAAGTGTACGACGACTGGCGGCGGCGTGAAAAAGATTTGGAAATGTTTTACGCTATTGCCGAGCGCTACAAAAACGTACCATCACTATTAACCGATTTAGCTCTTGAGCCACCCAACGAGAGTATATCTGACGTTGTTTCTCCGGGTAAAGAAAACGAACTGCTTACACTTTCAACTATCCATAGCGCTAAAGGATTGGAGTGGAAAGCGGTTTTCATTATTTACGCCCTCGACGGACGTTTTCCGAATTCGCGTGCAGTAGATGACCCCGAAGAGTTAGAAGAGGAACGGCGGCTGATGTATGTTGCTTGCACACGTGCGAAGGAACATTTGTTTATTGCCTATCCTATTAATATCTATGACCGTGATACCGGAACGGTTTTATCCAAGCCATCCCGCTTCTTAGAAGAATTGGGCGAAAATTTGCTGGATCAATGGGTAATTACTTCAGAAGAATAAGTGGCTTGTTATTATCATTTATTATTGTTAGATTAATACTGGTTTTTGATTGAGAGTGAGCTTCCATGATTATCGGTTAATGCTTTCGCAAGATTAAAAATAAACAATTAAATTAATTTACAAGGAGATACAAATGAATATTTACGTAGGCAATCTATCAAACGATGCCACAGACGATGATTTGCGCAAAGCCTTCGAAGCTTTTGGGCAGGTTTCAACAGCCTCTATAATTAAGGACAAGTTCAGCGGTGAATCAAGAGGATTCGCATTTGTTGAGATGCCAGAGAAGACTCAAGCACAAGCCGCAATTGAAGGCTTAAACGGCTCGACGCTAAAAAACAGGGCACTAAAAGTAAACGAAGCCCGTCCACGCGACGACAACCGCAAAGGTGGCGGTGGTGGTGGTAGAGACAGAAGAAGTGGTGGCGGTGGCGGTGGCGGTCGCCGATTCCGATAATCAAACGACACATTATACGATCATTCCGGGCATCAATCCTGCTTTTAGTTAGATGCGCGACTTATCTCTCTGCTTAATCATTCGTTTTGTTGATTTTGCAGAGAAAATTTTTCTGTACATTTTTCCTAATTAAGAAAGGACAATTATGAAATCGGAATCTTTTGCACTTAGCAAACCGATGGTGGCGCTTCTCGAAAAAAATGGGATCACCATTGCAACTCCAATTCAAAAAGAAATAATTCCAGCAATCATCAGCGGGCGCGATGTTATTGCGCAATCGGAGACAGGCTCTGGAAAAACTCTAAGTTTTGCTATTCCGCTAATTGAACAGTTAAATCGACGCGATGGACTTCGCGCCTTGATACTTGTTCCAACGCGTGAACTTTGCATGCAAATTGCAGGTGAGTTCATTAAGTTTTCAGCGGGCAACCATCTTGGCGTCATTCCTGTTTACGGAGGCGTGGCAATCAATAAACAAATCTCTAAAATTAAGACTGCTAACATCATAGTTGCGACACCGGGTAGATTGATAGATTTATTAGATCGCCGGGCACTAAAGCTTGACACCATTAAATATCTTGTATTCGATGAAGCTGACCGGATGCTCGACATGGGCTTCATACCCGATATAGAATATATTGTAAGGCAGATACCTGGCGAACGACAAACGATGTTGTTTAGTGCTACGATATCAAAAGAGATCGAGAAACTGAGCGCAGCCTATCTTCACAATCCCAAATACGTCCGGCTCGAATCTGTAGTTCAACCTTCGTTTCTTCGTCAAACATACTACCGCACCACAGCCGATAAAAAATTGGATTTACTCGTTACATTGTTGAAAAACGATCCCCATATAGCTTTAGTATTTTGCAACAGGAAACACATTACAACAAAGATTGCAAAAAAACTTTCAGCGGCGGGCATACAAGCACGATGTTTGCACGGCGATTTGACGCAGCCAAAACGCGACCGCGTAACTAATGAATTCCGACAAAAGAAATTTACAGTTTTAGTTGCAACCGACGTTGCTTCCCGCGGTCTGCACATCGAGGATATTTCACACGTTTATAATTTTGATATACCAAGGGATGTCGATTCATATACACACAGGATCGGGCGAACTGCCCGTGCAGGAAAAAAGGGAGAAGCTATATCTCTCGTTGCAACCGAAGAGGACAAAAAATTCTTCAAGCAAATCCTGTTTAATTATCACGGTACCATCACGCTGAAAGAACCAAGCGATATATCTAAAACAAAACGACCAAAGTTACACGAACCATCACCCGAAAAGTTACCCGAAAAATCGCACGAAGTCGCACCTAAGAAGAAAAAAAGAGAAGGCAGCGAATGGAAGAAAAAATGGGAACATCTTCTCGGAAGCTAAATCGCATTAATTGAAATTGTCAAAATTCGTATCAAATCGAGCATTATTAAAGAAAAAATTAGGAATAAAACTTTTTACTTGACTATTCTTAAATCTTTTTCTATATTCATTTAGAAATTTTGTGAAATAAAAAGGACTTAATATATCGTAATATTGTTAAAGGTTTAAAATTATAGTGTTCGTATAGACGACATATTCTATATATTTTTAAAAACAATAACCTTTAACAGAGTAACGATATGTTTAATCGTATCAAGCCGAATGTTGAAGGTATAACATTTGGTTTTTTAGTTTTATGAAAAGAAAATATAAAATAAAATTTCTAATAGGAATTGCACTCGCTGCATTTCATGTGTTTGCTTTTTCGATTTCTGCGGCAGAAAGTAATATCCGTATCGTCCAGTCCGATGCAAGAGGACTTACATTTGAATTTACACCCAATTTTCATCCAATATCAATTGTAGCAGGGGACTCGGAAACTTTCACAAGTATTACTTTCGACGGCGAAGGGACACTCTCAAGTGCAACTCCCGGCGAACCGTTGCTTAAATTCAGAAATATCCCGCTACGCCTTCCCGGACTTTCCAATCATTCTGTTGAAATATTGGAAACAGATTACGAAACTATACCGGACATCCTTCTGGCGCCCGTGCGTAATGTTTACAAAGATGAACAGGGGAATTATTTTTCAAAACTTATAAAAAATTTAACAGCTTATTCTGCAATAGATTTTTTACCTTCCGAGATCGTGAAGCTAACTGATATCGGCACAACACGCGGTGCGGCTTTAGGGAACATCCACATCTACCCGCTTCAATATAATCCAGCTGCAAAACAATTACGAAAATACACACGCCTAAAAATAAAAGTAACTTTTGGCTCATCGGAGTTGGCTGGAATTTCTCAGCCCGAAGATGAGTTGCTGAACGGCGTTGGTATCAATTACGAAACAGGCAAGCATTGGTACCTCACTCCACCATTCGCCAAGAAGCAAGCACAAACTAACAGCGTATTAGCTAACGGCACATGGTTTCGGTTTCCAATTAATGAGGATGGAATCTACAAACTGACAGGCACGCAGCTTAAATCAATCGGAGTTCCAGCAAATACAAACCCAAACACAATCAAAATTTTTAACAACGGCGGCAGCGAGCCGGCATTCGATCCGCTGGCATTTGTACAAGATGATCTGCTTGAGAATGCTCTCTTCGTTAATGATGTAGGCACACAAAATAATTTAGATGCTGATGATTACATCTTATTCTACGGAAAAGGAACAACCGGCTGGAAATATAATGCACCAACGAAAACTTTCTCACACTATATCAATCGCTTTGCGGTCGAAAATGTTTACTGGCTCACATTCGATGGAGCTGCGAGCAAAAAAATGTTAGAAACGGAATCGCTTAATGCAATTAATTTTTACCAACCCGTTTCTATACTCGGAAAAACTTTTCGTGAAGATGAAAAGACCAACATTTTAAACTCAGGTATGGAGTGGTTAGGGCAGCAGTTTAGCGTTAATGATTCGATAACTTATGTGGTTCCGCTGTCCGGATTAGACACACAAAGTCCGGTTTCGTATAAAATTCGTTTGGCAGCTCGAACTCACAATAGCTGGTCGTACTTCACTGCATCCGACCGGCAGCAAAATTTAGGCACCGTATCAATTGAAGGTACATACATCGGTAGCTACGGTTCTCCACAAGCAAAGTTTGCTACTCTAAACCGAACCCTGATGCCCAACATCGGCGATCCACGAAGCGAATTGAAGCTTAAATTTACAAGCGATAACCCTGCCGGTAGCGGGTATTTAGATTGGTTCGAGATCTTTTATCGACAAAATTTAAATTCACAAAACGATATATTTAATTTCCACACATACGATACAACTGCCGTGGTTAAATATGCGATCGGTGGTTTCAGCTCGAAAGATATAAAAGTTTTTGATGTATCGGATTTTGCAAATGTAAAAATTATCGCATCACCTTCGATAACACTAAATACTGTTTCGTTTCAAATCCAAGCACAGTTAGGAACTCCGAAAGAACTATTTGCAATCGGACAAAACGGTTATAAAACTCCCGGTAATTTCGTCAGGATGAACAATCAAAACATTCACGGCACTGTAACATCGGGTGATTCAATCCCATTTATAATAATTACACACAAAGATTTTAAGAATGCCGCGAACAGATTGAAGAACCACAGAGAAAAACTTGGCACTGACCGGCTTCAAACATTAGTGGTAGATGTAGAAGAATTGTACAACGAATTCGGCGGCGGACTTTCATCACCGATAGCGATCAGAAATTTCTTGAAGTATGCATACAATTCTATTCCTGCAAATTCATTGAAATATGTTCTTTTATTTGGCGATGGTGATTTCGACTATAAACGAATTACTACGACCGGTACAAATTGGATTCCCCCTTGGGAAACACCGGAATCTTATACGGATATTAATTCGTTTGCAACCGAAGATCGCTTTGCCATTTTTGATAACAGGCAGCGGATAGCTTTTGCAATCGGCAGATTAGCTGTCCGTTCAGCCTCAGAGGCAAATGTTGTAGTAGATAAAATTCTTGAATACGAAAACAACCCGGCATTAGATCCATGGAAGATGAGAATTACTTACGTTGCTGATGATGGACCTGCGGGACCGAGTGAAGATGATAGAACAATGCACACAACTCACGCAGAAGCTGTAGCGGCAACGACACCAAACTCGATTGAGAAACGGAAAATTTATATCGTCGAATATCCTACGGTTATTACATCTATCGGCCGAAGAAAACCAGTCGCTAATCAGGCAATTGTTTCTCAAATGAACGCAGGATCGCTGATTGTAAACTTCTCGGGACACGGTAATCCCCGTTTGTGGACTCACGAACAAGTATTTGTAAGAGAGACCGATTTTCCGCTTCTAAATAATAAAGGAAGATATTTTTATTTAGTTGCGGCGACTTGTAATTTTTCGGAATTCGATGGAGTTGGCGACCAAAGCGGCGGCGAGATTTTGGTGAATAAACCAAATTCAGGGGCGATTGGAGTTCTCGCAGCAACACGAGCTGTATATGCTTATCCGAACAGAGAATTAAATATCAAATTGTTTGAACAAACTTTTAAACTCGATTCATACGGCAATATAATCCCATCGCGGCTCGGCGACGGAATTTTCAGAGCAAAACAAATTCTTCCACGCGACGATAATCATGAAAAGTTTTTCTTGTTGGGCGACCCTTCAGTTCGGCTCGCTTTACCAAAAGCTCAAGGCAGCATCGATTCTATCAACAGCCAATTTGCAAATCAACGAATTGATTTAAACGCTCTGCAAAAAATTACTTTAAAAGGAACAATTCGGGAACCCGGTACTAATCTTCTCTCAAACTTTTCAGGCAAAGCACAAGTTGTGGTTTACGATGCTAATAAAAAAATAAATATTCCTGAATGGACAAATTTTAGTTACACAGCTTCGGGGTCAGTTATCTTCCGTGGCGAAAGTTCCATAAACAACGGTAAATTTAAAACCGAGTTTATTATTCCGAAAGATATCTCGTACGATACTCTCAACGGAAGAATAACACTTTATTTTTCGAATAATGAAACCGACGGTATGGGTTATACTGAAAACTTCAGAATAATCGGAACCGACACAACGGCGGTTACCGATAATGAAGGACCTAAAGTAGATATATTTTTTGATTCAAAATCGTTTAGACCAGGCGACATCGTTACCGAATCGCCGCTGTTGATTGTTGACTTGCAGGACGAGTCGGGAATTAACGCTTCGGGTTCGGGAATCGGACATCGAATTGAAGCATGGTTAAACGATCAATCCGAAAGCACCGATTTAACACCGTTTTACAAAAGCAACCTCGATACTTATCAGGAAGGTGTAGTTGAGTATAAATTCGAAAAACTTGCCGCCGGTTCGCACAAAATAAAAATTCGAGCTTGGGATATTTTTAACAACGCATCTTCGGGTGAAACTATTTTCGATGTTCTGGTCGGTCAAGGTTTAACAATTACCGATTTGTTTAACTACCCAAATCCATTTTCGGAGAGTACTGTATTCACATTTCACCAAAACCAAATTGTCCCGGTTGAAGTTGAGATCAAAATTTACTCGATAGCCGGCCGTCTGCTCGAATCTATTAAACGCTCCGGCAGCACTGATAATTTTATACGGATAGATTGGAATGGAAGAGATCGCGACGGCGACAAGTTAGCGAACGGAATTTATTTATATAAAGTAATTGT
This sequence comes from Bacteroidota bacterium, assembly GCA_030017895.1. Lineage (NCBI taxonomy): Bacteria > Pseudomonadati > Bacteroidota > Bacteroidota bacterium. The sequence continues at coordinate 17,141 of JASEGV010000010.1, forward strand.
AAAAACACAGGACGGACGTTTTACAAGTGAGTCGATTGGGAAACTTAGCGTTCTTAGATAAAAAGAAAAATTGCTATTCACAAATAAAGATTTTAAATTTAATTACTAATATGTGTTACATTATTAAAGGAAACATCATGAAATCACAAACAATTAAGTATTTATTGGCAGTTGTTGTAGTTGTATTTGGATTGCTGCCAAACACGTCGTATTCACAAGGCGAATCTGCCGTGCCGTTTTTACTAATCGCTCCGAACTCGCGGGCTAGCGGCTTAGGCGAATCAGGAACAGGTATGGCTGACGATGCCTCGGCAATATTTTGGAACCCCGCTGGGCTTGCCTTTCAAACTGGTCAGGAACTGAGTATTACACACGCCAATTGGCTCCCTCAATTTGCAATGTCTGATTTATTTTATGAGTACTTGGGTTATAAAGGTTATTATGAGGAACTTGGTGGAACAATCGGTGCTAATATTATTTATTTAAACTTAGGTGAGTTTATTAAAACACTCTCAAGCGGACCTGAAGAAGTGGGACGATTTAAAGCTTATGAATTTGCCGTAACTGCCGGATACGCAACTAAAATTATGGAAAACTTAGGTGTTGGTGTAAATTTAAGGTTTATCAGAAGCGCCTTGTCGCCCTTCGGTACGGAAGAAGAAAAAGGAGCAGGTATCGCTAACACAGTAAGTTTCGACATTGCTACAATGTACAAACAGCCGATGATGGATGGTGAATTTTTATCAGAATTAAACATCGGTTTAAATCTCGCAAACTTAGGTCCTAAAGTTGTTTATATAGATGAAGCTCAAGCCGACCCGCTTCCTACAAACATACGTCTGGGTTTAGGGCTCAACGTTTATAAATCCGAATTCAACAATATGGTGGCAAACATTGACTTGCAACGAATATTGGTTCGTCGTCATAAGGATGGAACCTCGGATGAATCGTACAAAGCACTATTTTCGGCTTGGAGCGATGGAAGCAAACTTCGGAAAGTTACAATCGGCGCCGGCATAGAATATTGGTACGGTGCGCCAAAACTCGTTGCAATACGGTTTGGATATTTTTATGAAGACCCAAGCTTTGGAAACAGAAAATTCTTAACCTTCGGAGCAGGGATCAGATACGATATCTACGGCTTCGATTTCAGTTACTTATCGGCAATGGAAGAAAATCATCCACTGTCTGAAACTTTACGCTTCACTTTAATGATTAATTGGGGCGAAATTTAATAATACTTTTTTCTTATGAAGATAAAACTACTTGCGGCTTTTCTGCTAGCCGGAATTTTTACCGCATATTCTCTATCTCAAATTAATCTTCAATTGGATCATCCCGTAACTCCCGAACGGGATGATTCTTTTTTAGAAAGATCAAACTTTAAACAGACAGCGAGTGCCGAGACAATTCGCGTCCTCGCTGTGATGGTAGATTTTGTTGAAGACACTGATGCTCGTACTTCGGGCAATGGTAAATTCGATCTCTCGGCGCCTGATTCTATAATCGACTCGCCGCCCCGGAATAAAAATTATTTCGAAAGCCACTTACAATTTTTAGAAAACTACTGGCTAAAAGTTACCAACGGAAAATTGATTGTTAAAACTACTATTCTCGATAGTGTTTATCACCTTTCACAAAAAATGCAATATTACAGTCCGCCTAAAAACAGCACTACTTTCTCCGAGATTGGAAGCTTAGTTCACGAAGCTTGGCGATTAATAGATTCAACTACTCCGAACATTGCGTTCGAAAACTTTGATGCGTTCTGCATTTTCCACGCGGGTGTCGGAAGAGATGTTGACTTAACAAGTGTTTATGGATACGACCCAACACCGTATGATATTCCCTCAATTTATTTCGGTTTAAAAAACTTGCAGCAGATTTTTGGCAGCAGTTATCAGGGCGTTCTTGTAAAAGGCGGGCAATTTCATATTAAAAACAGTCTTGTCCTTCCTGAAACAGAAAACCGCCTACTGCCCTCGATTGGGGGAACATCCCTCTTACAACTTAGCATTAACGGATTGCTAGCCGGAACATTTGGCAGTTATTTAGGTTTGCCCGATTTATTTAATACAAAAACCGGTCGAACTGGTATCGGACGTTTCGGTTTAATGGACGGACAGTCCATGTTTAGTTGGAGCGGATTGTTTCCGCCCGAACCTTCGGCTTGGGAAAAATATTTTCTCGATAAAAAATTTAAATTAGGCTCCACTCACATTGTAGATGTTCAGCCCGGAGAAAATATATGTGATTTACCGGCGGTGGGACTTTCTACGATTGATACAATTTACCGTTTACCGATAAATGCTCGTGAGTATTTTTTAATGGAGAATCGAAATCGCGATGCTAATCGGAACGGTTCTACAATTACTTTTAATTTTAACGGGCAACAAATACAAAAATATTACCAACGCGATACAACTCGTTATAGTGCTTTCAACCAACGCGATGTGTTTGGAGTTGTAACTGATATTGATGAGTTCGATTGGAGTTTGCCCGGCGGCGTTACGAAGGATGGGAAATTTTTCGACGGCGGGATTTTGATTTGGCACATTGATGAAAATGTGATAGACGCTAACTACGCCTCGAATACCATAAATGCTGATCCGAAAAGGCGCGGCGTTGATTTAGAAGAAGCTGATGGCTCACAAGATTTAGGGCAGTCGTACGGTATGCTCAATCCCGGTTCAGGAAGTGAAGACGGAACGAGTCTTGATTTTTGGTTCAGCGGTAACTCGGCGCCGGTATATAAAAACAAATTCTCACAAAATACTCACCCGAATTCGATGAGCTACGATTTTGCAAACAGTTATATTGCTATAAAAGATTTTACAGAACGTTCGCCGCGGATGAGTGCAAAAGTAATTCTAGGCGACGATGTTGTAAAACCGCTGCCCGGTTATCCGAAGTTTATCGGAGAGAAAGCGAAAAACCTGTCACCTCAAATTATTGATAATAGAATATTTATATCAAACGGCGATTCTATATTCGTGTTTTTACCCGATGGAAGAAGTGGAACTACAGATTCAAATGGGTTATTTTCTAGTAATGGCGGTAATTATCCTTTAACTTCCGATGGGAATTCGAATTTTATTGGCGTTAAGGATAGTACTTTATTCTCTTTTAAACCCTATGATTCAAATAGCGACAGTATTTTTGAATCAATAGAGGTTCGGAATACAATACAATTTCCATCCAAAATAACTACATCTCCTATTTTTATACGAACACTCGATTCCGCTTATATTTTTATTGGATGTGAGAACGGTTTCATCTACGACACATCAAAAAATGGTTTCAAAGTTAGCAACAATAAGGTTACATCACTATCCGGCTTTTACGCACCCTCTGTTGTTGTTGACTGGAAAAAGGGAAATACTTTTGACCCAACTTTAATTATTGCTGGAACATCGCGTGATTCTGTCAAAATAACTCAATTTGAAAAAATGTCGGCTTTACCATATATATCAAATACTTGGGAAATTGCTACATTAGGAAGATCAGAAACTCAATCTCGATTTTATGCAGTTGTTGATATCGGTGGAAACACACTAATTTTATTCGATACTGATTTAAATCCTTACAAACAGATAAATAATCTAGACGGGAAAATTTCAGGTACCGCCATCAGTGATTTAAATAATGACGGAAGCCGCGATGTCGTTGTATCGGCAGGAAGAAAAATCTATGCCTTCAATCATAATGGTTTTATGCTGGATCATTTCCCAATAACTGTAAGCGATACAGTTACAAGTCCACCAATCATTGCCGATGTTGACGGCGATGGAACGTTGGATGTTTTAGTTTCTACAAAGAACAATTTAATTCACGCATATTCAGCAAAAGGAAAATCAATTTTTGGTTTTCCGATCTCAATCAGTAATGGGGCAACCGCAGTTATGAGTATCGCAGAGGCAACTCAAACACAGCCCGGTATATTAGCCGCTATGTCGAGCGATGGCTATCTTTATGCCTGGGAACTGCCAAGTGTAAAATCGGTTACTTGGGGAAATTATCGCGGTAATGTTCAGCACACAGCTTCCGAGAATTCTTCATTAACTGGTAATCCAATATCCGAATTTTTCCCAACCTCCCGCGCTTACAATTGGCCCAATCCTGTGTATGATGGTAAAACTAACATACGTTTTTATGTCCGCGAAAATTCTGTCGCAACAATAAAAATATTCGATATGGCCGGCGACCTTGTTGATGAACTCCGCACAAACGCTACTGGCGGAATTGATAACGAAGTAGAATGGAACGCCTCCAAAGTTCAAAGCGGTGTTTACTATGCAAACATCAAGGTTGACGGTTCGGGTAACAGCGGCTCAACAATTATCAAAATTGCTGTCGTGAAGTGATATGTATGAAATACATTTTAGTGCCATTTTTTTTATTTACTGCAATTTCCTGCCGTGAAATTATTCCTTTCGACGATAGCGACTCAATTACGGGATATCAAATTAATGGCTTGGTTACTAACTCGAGCGGAACGCCACTTGCGGATGTAAGTGTATTTCTTTCGTATGAATATATAAAAATTTCTAATACATCGATTGATACGATTGTTGTGGTCGTTGTAAAAGATAGCAGTCTGGTTTCGATTGATGCCCTCTCTGAAAAAAAAACAGTTATCCGAAATTTATTTTATGGATGGCGGCGCACCGGACCGATATCGAGGTATACCTGGAGCGGTGAAATATCGAACAATGTATCCGTTCCTGCCGGATATTATTTCATTCGATATTCTATTGATACAGAAATAAAGAAGGAAGTTCCCATAACTGTTGAACGCACAAAAACTGCTTCAACCGATTCTGTAGGAAAATTCATCATCACAAATATAAATCTTCCTGTGAATAAAATAATCGACCGTTACGACACATCAGATAGATATTTAGGAACATACGCAGTAACCGAGTGGGTGTTTTTAGAATTATATCACGGAAGCATTTATAGACGCGGCAGGGTAGAATTAAAGAAAGATGTTATTACACGCTTATCAATCACAATGTAATTGAAAATAACTTAGATGAACAAGCACATAAAAATATTTTTTATTTTCCTTTTAGCAATTTCAAAACTTTTTGCACAGGACGAGCCGCATCATCCCGAACTTGAGTGGCGAACAATTGAGACGGATCATTTTTTCGTTCACTATCACGAAGGGGCTGAGCGGACCGCCCAACTCACTGCCAAAATTGCTGAAGAAATTTACGGACCCGTTACTTCGCTCTACAATCACGAACCCGATCAAAAAGTATCGTGGATAATCAAAGACCACGACGACTACGCAAACGGTGCTGCTTATTTTTACAACAATATGGTTGAAATTTGGGCAACTTCGATGGATTACGATTTGCGTGGAACTCATAACTGGCTGCGAAATGTAATAACACACGAGTTTACACACATCATCCAAATTCAAACTTCGATGAAATTTGGCAGGCGAATTCCGGCTTTTTATTTGCAATGGCTTGGCTACGAAGCCGAGCGGCGTCCCGATGTGCTTTACGGCTATCCGAATGTAATTGCATCGTACCCGATTTCTGGATTTGTTATCCCCGCATGGTTTGCCGAAGGTGTAGCACAGTTCAACAGAGGCGAGCTGAATTATGATTTCTGGGATTCGCACCGCGATATGATTCTGCGGATGTATGCCCTCGATGGAAATATGTTAACCTGGAACGAAATGGCGGTTTTCGGAAAAACAAGTTTGGGTAACGAGTCGTCGTATAACGCCGGTTTTGCTTTTACGAATTACATCGCTAACAAATATGGCAGCGATAAACTTGTAGCCATTTCCCGCAATCTTTCTTCCCTCACCGAGTACAGCATCGATGGTGCAATCAAGCGAGCCATTGGAATTGACGGAAAAGATTTATACAACCAATGGCAATCCGATTTGAAGCGCGATTACTCACGACGTGTTGAACACATCAAGCAAAATCTTATTGATGGTGAGATGATTGCAAAAGTTGGCTTTGCAAATTTTTATCCCGCATTTTCACCCGATGGGAAAAAAATAGCTTATGTATCTAATAAAGAAGCCGACTACTTTGCCCTTTCGTCGTTGTATCTTTACGACATTGAAACAAAGAAAGAAGAGAAACTGAAGGGCGGAGTTCGGGCTAACTTGAGCTGGTCTTCCGACGGAAAGAAAATTTTTTATGCAAAGAACACGAGCGACAATAAACACTGGTCGAGTGTTTACGACATTTATGTTTACGATATTGAAAACGAAGAGGAAACACGTATTACATCTGGAAAACGGGCAAATGCACCGGCTATCTCACCCGATGGTAAAACAATCGCTTTTGTTTTGAATAGAGATGGAACTACAAATCTGTTTGTAGCTGATTATGACGAATCACTTCACACGCTCGGAGAATTCAAGCAATTAACGCACTTCACGAACGGTGAGCAGGTTTACAATCCCAAATGGTCGCCCGATGGTTTACAAATCGTTTTCGATTATTCAATAAATGACGGGCGTGATATTGCTATTATTTCTTCAAATGGGGGCGACATCATATATTTGATAAATGGTAATGAAGATGCGCGCAGTGCTGTATTTTCACAAGATGGAAAAAAACTCATTTACACATCCGACGAGAGCGGAATCTCCAATATTTACCATTACGATTTGTTAGCCGGCACGAAAGAGCAATTAACAAACGTGCTCGGTGGCGCTTTTATGCCAACCGTTAATCAAAACAACGATATAGCATTTGCATCTTATACATCAACCGGATATAAAATATCCTTCCTTCAAAATACTAAACCACTTCCATCGGGTAATATTTTTTACGTGAAGGAGTCGGAAGTATTTCGGGAATATTCTTCTCCCATCGCTTCAACAGAACCCAATCTGCAGTTTGATTGGAAAAAATTAAACACTTATGACGACACGCAGTACACTGAACATCCTACAAGGTCGTATAAAAACATATTTAATAGTATGATGATAGTCCCTTTTTTGCGGGTTGATAATTACAATCCAAAAAATAAAGGGATCGACATAGTTAAGCCGGGACTTTACGCCTTCTCGAGTGATGTTTTGAACAAGGTTAGCCTTTTTGCCGGTGCGGCTATAAACCGAAAACTTGAGCGGGATTTGTTTTTCATATTTGACTACCGCGGAAAGTTACCCGGATTGTTTCAACTCGGAATTGAACCGGCTGCAAGCATCGAAGTTTACAACATTACCCGCAAAGCATCAGCTAAAATTAATCTTCCTTTGGATACTTTTGGCGTCGGAGTTAATTATAATTTACTCCAAGCCGACCTCGCGCTAAAGCAAAAAATATTTGCAGAAAATATCGACTGGGAATTGCGATTCGCACACAGCCGCTACAGCGCCGGTATCGATAATTTTATTTTGCATATCAACGAAACACCGGTCATCATCTCTGGTTCAAACGAACTTTATTTAGTCGGAAACGATTTGAGTTCTACAATTACAATCGAAGGTATTAAGCCCTCCACAACACGCAAAATAAATCCAGTTGGTAGAAAAATCCGTTTTCGTTATGACTATGAATTTAACAAGTTCAATTCGACCGGTGAGTATGAGGTGAAAGACGGAATGCTCCTTCCAAAATATGATTGGTTCAAGTTTCACAAAGTAGAACTTAACTGGCGTGAACATTTCAAGCTGCCTCTCTGGAAACATACACTGTCGGCAAACGTTCGAGGTGGTTCAGTTTTAGGCCCCCCTGTCGATAACTTTTTCGATTTCTACATAGGCGGTTTGAGCGGTATGAAGGGCTATCCGTTTTATTCGTTAGGAGGGAATGAATATTTACACACGAACTTTACTTACCGTTTCCCGATTTTAAAAAAAATTGATTTACGAATTCTCCATTTTTACTTTGATAAACTTTATGGCTCGTTCTACGGTGATATTGGGAATGCCTGGACAGGTGGAGGTATTAGAGGAATGAAGTTCAAACGAGATGTTGGATTTGAGCTAAGGATGGAATCGTTCTCGTGGTATTCCTTCCCTACACGATTGTTCTTTAACGCTTCATACGGACTTGATAAATTCGACAGGAAAGTGCGCGACGGTAAAGCAACGGTAACTTACGGAAAAGAGTTGCGGATGTATCTTGGTGTTTTGTTCGGTTTTGATCTTGATTAAAATAATAATAAAAACAGGGAAAAGTATGCGTTTGACATTTTGTATTTTTGCAGTGATTTTAATTTTTAATAATAGTTCTTTTAGTTCGGAGGAGAAATATTTTACAGGAAATCCGAAGATTGATTTATTCACAGCTCAGCCGACTTTTACACAATCAATTCAAAACGATATTGCCGTAAATAAAAAATCGCCTTTCATTGCCGGCGGGTTATCGCTTTTAATTCCCGGTGCGGGGCAAATCTACACCGAAAGCTACATAAAAGCGGGAATTTTTTTAGCGGTTGAAGCGGCGGCCTGGATTTACTTTTCAGGCTATACCAAAAAAGGAGACGACCAAACAACGTTATTTCAAAATTTTGCCGATGAAAAATTTTCAGTGAAACCAAGTTGGGATATAAACGAACCCGACCGTTATCGAACAAGATGGGATGTAATACGATATTATGAGTGGAGCGATATCAATAGAAAAAACATTAATCCAAATTTTGACGATAATAACTTACCAACTTCTGCAATAATCACGAGTCCGAACTCAGGATTGCCTCCGTGGGAAAGAGTAAATTGGGACGCACTTAATGCTTTGGAACGTGCAATCGGTAAATGGTATTCACATACTTTACCAAAGCATGGGGAACAGCAGTATTATGAATTGATTGGAAAATATCAGCAGTTTAACCAGGGCTGGTTCGATGCGGATAATCCTAATTACACTTATGGCTTGCCACTAAGCGAAACATTAAAAAAATATTCTGAGATGCGAGGAATAGCCAACGACTATTATTACAAAGCCAAATCAGCAATGACAGTAGTTGTTGTTAACCACGTAATAAGTGCCGTCGATGCTTATTTTACTGCTCGTAGTTATAACAAGAATTTAATAGTTGAAGCCCGAATGGAACACCAAGAAACACCATTCGGAAAAATTCCGGTCGTCTATGCTACGATTAAGGTAAAGTTTTAAATTTTCATTTTGCATTTTTTACTCTCCAATCGATATTTTGTTTTGAACAGAATTGGTTTCACGCAAAGCTCGCGAAGTTCTGAGTTGTATCTGAGACACGAAGCTCGCAAAGGTTTTACTCATTTACTCACATTGCGCCCCCCGCGGATAAAATATTTTTGTCTTTGCTTTATTAACTAAAAACACGAAGATGCAGAACATGTAGTATTTAGAATGTCATAAAAAAAATCTAAAATCTAAAATCCGAAATCTAAAATTCTTTAACTTGTTACTCTCATTTATTTTTGTTTCATTACTACTAAATGTCACTCATCCGATCATACATAAAACTGAGTCGCAAAGTTAGCTGGGCTGACATTTTAATACTCATTTCGATTTTAGCGATTTTATACGGCGTTATTCATTTCGGGCAAAACTTCAAAGCAGAATTTAAACCGCTTGCCGAAATCGACTTGTCGCCGTCAGCTCTGCCGGAATATACTTTCTTTTCCCTTGTTCGCGGCTTTGCCGCTTATGGAATCTCACTAATCTTCACTCTCGTTTATGGATACATAGCAGCTTATAACCGTCGGGCCGAAAAAATTATGATTCCTCTGCTCGACATACTTCAAAGTATCCCCGTTCTGGGATTTCTTCCCGGACTTGTAATCGCTCTCATCGCAGTTTTTCCTCACTCCAACATTGGTCTCGAGCTCGCTGCAATATTAATGATCTTCACAGGACAAGTTTGGAATATGACTTTCAGTTTTTACCGTTCTCTACAATCGATTCCAAACGAACTCCGTGAAGCCGCAAAAGTTTACCGGCTCAACTGGTGGCTGCGATTTACAAAACTCGAACTTCCTTATTCAACAATGGGATTGGTCTGGAATAGTATGATGTCGATGGCAGGCGGCTGGTTCTTTTTAACCATTAGTGAAGCGTTTATTATCGGCGATAAAGATTTCAGGCTTCCGGGAATCGGCTCGTATATGAGTGCTGCTATTCAGAACGGCAACGTGCCAGCAATGATATACGCTGTAATAGCAATGAGTTTGATGATAATAACTGTCGATCAACTTCTCTGGAAGCCGTTAGTGGTTTGGGCGCAGAAATTCAAATTTGAAGAAACCGAATCCGCTGTTACACCCAAATCAAAAGTCCTTGATATATTAAGAAGCTCGCATATCATATCATTGGTCAGAGAAAAAAATATTTCCCCTATTATCCAATTTTTAAAGCCATTAGCTTCTATTAAACAAAAAAAAGTCAACAGTCTGCAAAACCGGGTTAGTGCTTTTCAAAGATTTTTAAAAGCCACCGTCGTTTGGACTTTCAAAATAATTATTTTTCTTGCTGGATTATTCGGTAGTTACAAACTTTTCGGATTACTGGTATCAGTTAACGTCGGAGAATGGAAAACAATAGGAATAGATTTATTTTTAACATTCTTCAGAGTTCTGGCGGCAGTCGTTATCGGTTCATTGTGGACAATTCCTGCCGGCGTTGCGATTGGAATGAATCGGCGATTATCAAAAATATTTCAACCGGTTATACAAGTGGTTGCATCTTTCCCGGCGCCGATGTTATTCCCGATTGTTTTGCTACTCTTGATGAAATTGGGCGGCAGCATAGAATACGGTTCGATTTTATTAATGATGTTAGGAACGCAGTGGTATATACTCTTTAATGTAATAGCGGGGGCGATGGCTATACCAAGCGACTTGCGCGAAGCCGCATCGATTAATCGCCTCTCAAAAAAATTGAAATGGAAACGGCTGATTTTACCCGGTATTTTTCCAGCGTTGGTTACAGGATGGGTAACCGCAACGGGCGGAGCTTGGAATGCGAGTATTGTTGCCGAGTATGTTCACTTTGGCAGCGACATTCTTACTGCAACCGGATTAGGTGCAAAGATAACGCTTGCTACCGACAGCGGCAACTTCGGTGTGCTTGCCGCCAGCGTAATAGCAATGTCAACAACCGTGGTTTTAATAAACAGATTCTTTTGGAAAAAACTTTATATTTTAGCTGAAGAAAAATATGGCTTAACAATGTGAATGTATGATAACAAACAATCAAATCAATACTATTATTCCGATCTCTGAATTGAAAAATATTTCGGTGCATTTCGATCTGCCTTCGGGAGTAGGGCTTACAGTTCTCCAGGATATTTCGATGAATGTGAATAGCGGTGAGATTCTCGCCGTGCTTGGTCCTTCGGGTTGCGGCAAATCAACTTTGATGCGAGTGTTAACAGGACTAATAAGACCGGCGCACGGCGAAGTTCTTGTTCACGGTGAAGCACTCAATGGAATTCATCCGAGCGCTGCGATTGTTTTCCAAAACTTTGCTCTTTACCCGTGGCTCACAGTTTCTGAAAATATTGCGATGGGATTAGAATCGGTAAAAGCCAACAAAGAATTGATAATAGAAAGAGTCGCTAAAGTAATTGACATTGTCGGCTTGGAAGGTTTTGAAGATGTATACCCGAAAGAATTATCCGGCGGTATGAAGCAGCGTGTCGGAATTGCACGCGCACTCGCAGTTCAACCGGAATTGCTTTGTATGGACGAGCCGTTCAGCGGACTCGACGTTCTGACTGCCGAGAATCTTCGAGCAGAAGTATTAACCTTATGGCTTGATCATAAAGTTGATATAAGAACAATCTTTTTTGTTACACATAACATAAGCGAGGCAGTATTTTTGGCAAATAGGATTGTTGTACTCGGCGCCAACCCGGGGAAAGTGAGAGTTATTATTAACAACGATATTCCTTATCCGCGTGATTACCGCTCGTCGGATTTTCTCTCGATGGTCGATCGCATACACGAGATTATAACAAGCGCAATCCTTCCTGACGAAGTAGTTACTACCGAAACCGGAAAAGCGACTCTTCGTGTTGAAGCTTTGCCCAGCGCTACTGTGGGTGAAACCGTGGGTTTGCTCGAAATCTTAGACGACCACAAAGGTCAAATAGATATTTTTCAGCTTTCTATGTTAGTCGGGAAGGATTTCGGAAGCGTGATGAATGTTGTTAAAGCAGCAGAGATGCTCGACTTTGTAGATACGCCACGTCGAAACGTGATTTTTACAGTTATCGGAAAAACTTTTCTTAAAGCCGACATTAATCAACGGAAGATTATTTTTAAAGAACAAATTTTGAAGCTGCACATTTTTCAGTTGATAACCGATATGCTGAAACACGGCAAGCAAGAAGGATTAGACGAAGACATAGTGCTTGAAACTTTTGCGATGTTGCTGCCCAACGAAGATACCGAAAAACAATTCGATACACTCGTTGATTGGGGAAGATACGGCGAGTTAATCGGGCACAATGCCGAAGAAAAGAAAATGTATTTGGAGGAATAGATGATAACTATCGATGATGTTGATAACGCATATTCGATTTTAAAGAATGTTGTTCACAAAACGCCGATTCTAAAATCTAGCACATTCAATAAAATAGTTGGTGTTGATGCTTACTTTAAAGCCGAAAACTTTCAGAGAATCGGAGCGTTCAAAATTCGGGGCGCTTACAATAAGATTGTATCGCTTTCACAAAAAGAAAGTGATGCGGGCATAGTCGCACACTCTTCTGGTAACCACGCACAAGGTGTTGCATTAGCCTGTAAGTTATTGAAAATAAAGGCAGTTGTGGTTATGCCTGTAAATTCAGTTCAAAGTAAAATTGAAGCTACAAAATCGTACGGTGCCGATGTGGTTTTCTGCGGTGAAAATACCGACGACCGGCAACGAATGACCGACGAGTTGATTTATAAGTTCGGATATACACTCGTTCCACCTTATGATGATGAAAAAATTATTGCTGGACAGGGAACGACAGCGATAGAAATTTTTGATGATTTAAAAGATTTAGATTATCTGTTCGTTCCAATTGGAGGTGGTGGCTTGATTTCGGGATGCAGTATTGTGGCAAAGCATTTATCACCCCGCACAAAAGTAATCGGAGTTGAAACCGAGGGAGCGAATGACTGCTATCAATCGTTCAGAGAGAAGCGACTTATAAAACTCACATCCACAAACACGATTGCAGACGGAATGCGAACTCTGAGCGTCGGCAAACATAATTTTGAAATTATTATGAAATATGTTGACGATGTAATTACAGTTTCTGATGAAGATGTTATAACGATGATGAAATTTTTCTTTGAAAGAATGAAAATTGTAGTCGAGCCGACAGGAGCAGTCGCACCGGCGGCAGTGATGAAAAATGTTTTGGGTTTGAAGAATAAGAAAGTTTGTGCAGTAATAAGCGGGGGAAATGTGGAAACTGAAATGTTTATTAAGTGGATTACTTGAAAAAAATATTTGTTAAATACAAGAAATCTTGTTATAATTAAACGCAAAGTATTGAATGTCCGAATATGAACAGAAAATATAAAAATCCGCCTATTGTAGAAGCACTATGTGAAATTCAATTTATTTCTGAAAAACCATGGGATTTAACTATTCCTGGGCTTTTCTACGAGAAAGTTAAAGAACTGTTCCCAATAAGAGAACAACAATTGGGCATAGGTGTACTATTTAAACCGACTCAAACAGGTATCGAACATAAAATTGAACAAGCTCCACCTCGGATGCAATTTTTTAAGACCGATAGAAGTGCACTAATTCAAGTTGCTCCCGATTTACTTGTAATTAACCAATTAACACATTATCCGACATGGAGCAAATTCAAACCTACTATTATTGAAAATCTCGATATTTACAACAAAATTGCAAGTCCGAAATCTGTTAAGAGAATTGGATTAAGATACATAAACAAAATAATTTTTGCAAAAGAATCTATTGAGCTAAGTGAATACTTTGAATTATTTCCTAATGTGCCAAGAGAATTACCACAATCACAAACTGATTTTACCATACGACTCGAAATACCATATTTAGAAAATGATAGAATGCTTATAACTCTGGGTAAATCTTATCCCAAAAATAACGAAGGTGTATCTATTATTCTTGATCTGTATTATATATCTTTCAATCAAGAAAGTATAAATATAGAAAATTTTAGTAATTGGCTTGAGCATGCGCATGGTTCGATTGAAACAGCTTTTGAAGCGTGCCTAAAAGACAAAACAAGAATAAGTTTCAACTAATTAAAGAATGACAGAGTATTTACCATATAATCATTCAATAATTGATAACGTGAAAAATTTCGATTTTTCACTTATACAACCTTACAATTACAAATGTAAAAAAACCGAAGAAAACTTTTTCGAATGTTATTCCACTACAATAACCCACGATATTGGATTCAAGCTATTCCAAGAAATTTTTGAATCAAATAATATTTCCATAAATCCTTTAGATATACAATTACAAGAATTGACAGAATTAAGATTGATCATAGTAAAACTCAATGTTCTGAATGAAGTCTTTGGAATTTTTCAAGGTTTAACCGAAGAACAAAGTCAAACATATGAACAATCCTCTAAAAGAAGACCGTTTTTTGGATGACGTATGTTCTAGATACAAATATCATTTCTGCGTTACTCAGAGGAAATGCAAATATTAAACAACGCATAGAAAGCATCACAATTACTGGACATAAAATAGTGATAAATGCAATATGTTACTATGAGGTTAAACGGGGGTTATTAGACGCTAATGCAACAACACAAATTAAGTATTTTGATAAGTTTTGCGAAACGTTTGGCCTAACCTTGCTCGATAGGAAACAAATTTTTGAGGAAGCTTCTTATCTTTATGCAAATCTTAAGAAACAAGGTAAATTAATAAATGATGCAGATATTTTAATTGCTTCATCGACAAAGATTGATAAGTGTATCCTTGTAACAAACGATTCAGACTTTCAAAGAGTCGTTGGCTTAAAAGTAGAAAATTGGCTCGATTAAATTTGGTAAAGAATTTTTTAAACAATTTAAAAATACTTCCTCAAATTAAACTCACTCTCTATTTTCAAATCTACCTCATCGACTAACATTCTCTCACCATCAAATTCTCTTAAAGCGACTAATGGGCTTAAATCTCCGACTTCAAAAAGCATCGGTGTGTCAGTCGTGTGCGTATCAACCTGATACGAAATTCCTAAATCAGCCGGAGTCGTTTGTCCGTTTTGATATCTGATCAGAACATTACGAATTATTAAATCGTAAGCACGTTCGGAGTTACCGGGAAGTTTTTCGTAAAGCGAAATGTCTGCATTCGTATATGTTCCCGAGACAATAGCATAAAAAGCCGACAGCAATCCCACCGTATTCAACTTCCGTATAAAAAATTTTTCTGGGTCGCCAATACTATGTCCCGACTCAATTAAAACCGTGCTTGTTCCCCACGTTTGAATGCTATCCCCAAAAGCACGTGGTTCGTAGCCATCGTCGTATCGGGTTATTTTTCCGGGAATAATTTCCATCATTTTTTCGGTAAGAAATGCGGCAAGTTTTTTTGCCCGGAGTCGCACCTTGTTATCCGATTTTTCTTCGTCCATCGCTGGAGCCAAAAAAGCGATTGCCGATATTTCTCTAGTTCCTTTTACAGTACTTAATTCCTGATCGTGCAGATTAAATCCATAATCGGGTTGATACTCATTCTGAATTTCCTTTAACAATCGTGCTTCGGGAGTTACAAGTGCAACTGCATCGCGATTTATATCGATACACTGAGCTGTTCGCCGCTGATACCGCGCCGCGCCATCGGGATTGAGCAGTGGTATGAATAACAACGAAAGCTTTGAAAGAAGTTCTTGCACCCCTTGTCTATCCGAAAATTTTGCAAAGTAATTGAATATATCTGCAATTGCCATAGTCGCTGTCGATTCATCGCCGTGCATCTGCGACCAGAGTAAAATTTTAATATCTCCACTCCCGACTTTTATCAATCGGATTGGTCTCCCTTCAAACGATTTTCCGATTTCTTTTAGATCAAAAATTTTCGGAGCTTGCCTGATAATATTATCGGCAACGCTGTTAAAAAACTCGGGAGCAAACATACGCGTCTGAAAATCGTTTACAAAATATGAATTGTATGTTGAAAATAATTTTTCTGTTATTTCATTCTGCCACATCTCAAATCCCAAATTAGAATTTAAAAGTTTATAATATCGTTATATATCACAAACGCCATGAAAGCTAATAAAATAAAAAATCCGGCTTGTTGAATTATCATTTTTGCTTTTACTGGAACTTCACGTCTTATCACTGCTTCAATAACCAAAAATACAATATGCCCACCGTCGAGAGCGGGGAACGGGACGATATTAATTATCGCCAAACTCATACTCAACAAAGCCATAAACGCAAGAAAACTAATCCAGCCCATTTCTGCCGATTGTGTAGCCATTTGTGCAATTTTAATCGGACCGCCGAATGATTGCGAAAATTTAGTTTTACCTGTTATCAACTGTTCCATCGAAAAAGCGAACAGCCGCATAGCACTATAAATATTTTGCACGCCTGCGGTTAATGCACCTATGATTGTGTAATCAACATGTTGCTTCGGTCCTAAATAAATCGTGCCGATTCCAATACCAAGCCGACCCTCTGCGGTTACAGTTGCTGTTCCTGATAAAGTGGAGTCGCCCCGCTTCCAATATATTTGCAATTCTTTATTGGGATTTGTCTCTATAATATTTTTTACTTGCGATGAGTTGTTCACCGTTTGGTTATTCAGCGAAATAAAAATATCGCCACCTTTAAGCCCTAATGCTTCAGCGGGCTTACCCGGTTCAACTCCGGTTATAATCGCCGCACTCCCTTCAGGAAAAATTCCTAAAGTTTCTTCGTTGAAACTTTTTATATCTTGCAGCGGAACTACAAACTCGATTCGATTGCCGCTTCGATCGACTTTTAAAGTTACATCTTTCCCTACATTTTCAAGAAAAATCTGTTGGTTAATTTCGTCCCAGTGTTCAATTTCTTTTCCGTTGACTTGTAGAATTTTATCGCCCCTGTTTATACCTATCTTATCAGAGGCGCTGTTTGGAACTACATATCCGACAACATTTGTCTCTTTGATAAATTTTCCCTGATA
The DNA here is from genome assembly GCA_030017895.1 of Bacteroidota bacterium. NCBI lineage: Bacteria > Pseudomonadati > Bacteroidota > Bacteroidota bacterium. The sequence goes on from JASEGV010000010.1 coordinate 34,240, forward strand.
AAAATTTATCCCCCAGAAAATCACAACCGCGAGCATGATATTCATCAGTACACCGGCGATCATAACGAAAAATTTTGCAAGAAACGATTTCGATCGGAATTCCCATTTTTCCGGAGGCTTGTTCACAAACTCGGTATCCATACTCTCGTCGATCATACCCGCAATTTTTACATACCCGCCAATCGGAATCCACGAAATACAATAATCTGTATCGCCGATCTTTTTGCCGAACGCACGAGGTGGAAATCCGATTGAAAATCTATCTACTCGCATCCCGGTTAACTTGGCTGCCAGAAAATGTCCAAGCTCGTGGACTAAAACTAATATTCCTATCGTAATTAAAAAATAAAATAATGTGATAATAAATTCCATGTATTTACTTTCTGTAACTTGATTTAATAAAATTTCTTGTTGAATTATCTATATGAATTATTTCTTCTATAGTTGGATTTTGTTTCGCTTCAAATTTTTCTAATGCCATATCTATCAACTTCGGAATTTTGTCGAATGTGATTTTGCTGTTCAGAAACAACTCTACTGCAACTTCGTTCGCTGCATTCAGAACAACGGAAGCGGTGCCTCCGGCTTCAAGTGCTTGATATGCAAGCGACAGACATTCGAACTTTTCAAAATCAGGTTGACTGAACGTCATCTCGCGAAGTTCTGAAAAATTTACCCGCGATGAATTGGAAAGCATTCTTTCAGGATAAGTTAGTGCATATTGAATCGGAATCTTCATATCAGGAACACCCAACTGGGCTTTCACCGATCCATCCACAAACTCGACCATTGAATGAATTATAGATTGCGGATGAATTAGGACTTCAATTTTATTTTGCGGAAGTTTGAAGAGGTAATGAGCTTCGATTACTTCAAGTCCTTTATTCATCAACGTAGCCGAATCAATCGTGATTTTGCTTCCCATTTTCCAATTCGGGTGATTTAAAGCTTGAGCGACAGTGATATTAGGAAATTCTTTCTTTTCTAAATGGAGGAACGGACCGCCGGAAGCTGTTAATATGAGTTTGGAAATATTCTTTACATCTTCGCCAACAAGACATTGAAGTATGGCGCTGTGCTCGCTGTCGATTGGTATCAATTCGGTTTGATGGTCTGTGAGTAGTTGCGTTATAATTTCACCGGCAACAACCAAAGTTTCCTTGTTGGCAAGCGCCACTCTTTTGCCCGCTTTGATTGCTTCGATAGTCGGAGTTAAACCAGCAAAGCCCACGAGCGAGTTGATTACGATATCAACATCAAGGTGCGAGGCAATTTCTTTCAAACCTTCTTCGCCAATAAAAATTTTCAAAGTGCTGCTAAATTTTTGTCGCAATAGTTCCGCTGATTCGTTATCCATTACAACTACACCGTCGGGGTTATGCTTCTCGATTTGCTCGGCGAGTTGATTTATACCTTTGTTTGCAGAAAGATATGCAACGCGGAAGTTATCAGGAAATTTTGAAATCACTTCCAAGCTGTTTTGCCCGATCGAACCGGTCGAACCTAAAATTGATATGTTTTTAATTTTTTCCAAACGATTGAAATAGAGTATAAAAATCAAGCCCCGAATCTATCCTGCGGGGCTACAATAACATTTTAAAAAACGTTTTACGTTTTAAAATTACGGAAATATGCCGTTAAAGGCAATTGGCTATCCGCAATAGGTAGTTGATTGGGAGAAAGAGTGAAACAAAAAACCCAGATTGTTAAAAAACAAATCGGGGTTTTAAGCACAACATTTTTATTAAAATTATTTTTTCTTAATGCTGCTTCTCAGCTTCGTAAAGCCCGGCTTAATCTTATTGTAGATAAGATCGATCCGCTGCTTGTAAGGTACGAAAGCACTCTTCATTGCGTTGATAGATAGTTTTTCCAAATCATCAAACTCTAAACCGAATACTTCGTTTGCAATTTTATATTCCTTAGTCATTGTAGTATCGCTCATCAGTTTGTCGTCGGTATTCAAAGTAACTCTGAATTTGTAGCGGTAGTAAAGTCCGAATGGATGCTCCCCCAAACTTTTTACAGCACCCGTATCGACATTGCTGGTTAAACAAATTTCGAGTGGAATCCGTTTGTCTAAAACATACTGAGCTAAATATCCCATTTTAATTACGTGTGTCGGGTCATGTTCATCAATTGCGAAATCTTCGATGAGCCGTGTAGCATGCCCAATTCTATCGGCACCGCACCACTGGATTGCCTGCCAGATAGATTCTTTTCCGAATGCTTCGCCCGCGTGAATTGTGATGTGAAAATTCTCACGCTGAATATATTGGAAAGCCTCGACATGTTTTTTGGGAGGGAAACCCCCTTCTTCGCCGGCAAGGTCAAAACCTACAACTCCTCGTTCTCTGAAATCCACTGCTAACTCAGCCATCTCTTCCGAGAGTTTCATATTTCGCATCGCTGCGATGATTACACCGTAGTCAACATCGAAATCTTTTTTGCCTCTCTCTAAACCTTTTAAAACAGCATTTACAATTTCTTCCCAATGTAATCCTTTGTTTGTATGGAAGATTGGGGAGAAGCGGGTTTCAACATACACAACACCATCGTTCTTCATATCTTCCATCATTTCGTAAGCTACCCGTTCGAGAGCTTCTTCGGTTTGCATAACTCCTGTAGTCTGTTCGAAGCCTTCGAGGTAAAGAGGCAAACTTCCCCGTTTGGCACCGCGATGGAACCATTCGGCAAGTTCGCCCGCATCATTCGTTGGAAGCTTTGTGTAACCTTGGTCTTTGGCTAAGTCGATAACTGTTTGCGGACGTAAGCCGCCGTCGAGGTGGTCGTGCAAAACAGCTTTGGGCATCGCACGGATTATTTTTTCTGTTAATTTCATAAATTTATCTTTCTTTTTTATTTAAATTTTCCAATTGCTTTTTCAGTTGCATTGACAACAGCGCCAGTTGTAATTAAGTTCAACGATTTCAAAATATCGTCGTGTAAAACTCTATCGTCGGTTAAATGCGAAATATGTTTGCGTATTAATTTGTGAGCCGCGCCGGTTCCTTTGCCAGGCTTCATAGCTTTCGCAGTCGTTACATTTATCGAGGCAAAGTCTATGGCTTGTGCAGCGACCATCAGTTCGATAGCCAAAACCGCTTGCACATTTTTCAGTATCTGCCATGCTTTAGCGGCACTTATTGATCCCATACTGTTGTGGTCTTCCTGACTTGCTGAAGTAGGAATAGAATCGACAGAAGCCGGGTGAGCAAGAACTTTGTTTTCGGAGACGAGCGATGCTGCAGTATATTGAGCTATCATCAAGCCCGAGTTTAATCCACCGCGTGTTGTTAAAAAGCGCGGAAGCCGGCTCAGATTTCCGTTTAACATTCTCTCGATTCTGCGTTCCGAAATATTGGCAAACTCGGCAAGTGCAATTCCGGTAAAGTCGAGTGCAAGAGCAAGCGGTTGACCGTGGAAGTTGCCCCCTTCTAAATGTATTTTTTCTTTTAGAAAAATTATCGGGTTGTCGGTAACCGAATTTATTTCGGTTTCAATTACTTTGTATGCGTAATTAATTGCATCGCGGGAGGCGCCGTGCACCTGAGGGATACAACGTAACGAGTAAGCATCTTGAACGCGAGGATCGTCCTTACGATGCGATTCACGAATCTCGCTACCTGCAATAAGTTTGCGTAAATTTGCAGCCGATATTATTTGTCCATTGTGCGGTCGCAAATTATGTATCCGCTCGTCGAATGCTGTATCGGTTCCTTTCAATGCTTCAAAGCTCATAGCTGCTGCGATGTCTGCAATTTTACAAAGTTGAATTGCTTCGTGAATTATTAACGCTCCGTATCCAGTCATCAGTTGCGTTCCGTTGATAAGGGCTAAACCTTCCTTGGCACTTAAACGCAGCGGCTCAAGCCCAATCTTTTTTAATGCAATCGACGAGTCCATTAAAACATCTTCGTACAAAACTTTTCCTTTTCCCATCATAGTCAAAACTAAATGCGAGAGCTGAACGAGGTCGCCGCTGGAACCGACTGATCCCTTTGATGGAATTACAGGAGTAATGCCGGCATTAAAAACTTTTCTAATAAAATCCAAAGTTTCGTAGCGAATTCCTGAGTAACCTTTTGCAAGTGCATTCAGTCGTAAAATAATCATCGCACGTACAACTTCAAGCGGTAGGGGTTCGCCCACACCGGCGGAGTGGCTCATAATTAAATTTTCCTGAAGCTGCTCGATGTGTTCGCTGCTAATTGTAACGTTACTGAATTCGCCAAAGCCTGTAGTAACTCCGTAAATAATATCTCCGTTTCGCACCCAATCGTCAACCATCTTACGCGATGCCTTAATATTCCTCGCCGCTTCTTTTGTAAAATTAATTTTAATATTGTTAAAATTATTAACAGCATCCGCGACATTGGTGATTGTTAGTTTATTTCCGTCCAGTTTTAGTTTTTTCATAGGTTTTTGCGTGGGTAAAATTTCTGTAAATTTATTAAGAAAAGCATAAAAAAGCAATCGTTTGTAAAATTTTCAAAAAAAAGTTGACTTTGATAATCTTTTTCGATAAAATACGACATGTTAGACAAACATATAGAAGGAGACATATATGGAAAAAGAGAGTTTTAATCGGATACTTATTGTTGACGACGAGAAACCTTTCCGCTCAATGTTAAAAGACCAACTACAGAGCGCAGGCTTTCTTATTGATGAAGCATCGAGCGGGGATGAGGCATTGAATATGGTTGCAATAAAAGATTACACGATAATTTTGCTTGATATAAGAATGGAGGAAATGGATGGACTCGAAGCATTAAAAACTCTGCGGCGAATAACGCCGAACACCGACATCATTATGGTTACAGCTTTTGCGGATATCCCGAGTGCCGTTGAAAGCATAAAATACGGTGCGTGCGATTTCCTCGAAAAACCGATACAGATGGATATGTTGCTCGATAAAATTAAATCATTAACACGGTCGCGCGAAGAAGACAGAAGGTTACAAGAAATTCAGATAGATTTTCCGACACTTGTCATGCACAAACTCCGCATTCCACTTGCTGCTGTAAAATCGGCTATTAGTCTTTTAAACAAAGGGCTTGATAATATTGTATCTGAAAAGCAACGCGAATTACTAAACCACATCGACCATACATTGATGAAAATAAATGCAACGATAAACGACTTGATTGATTTAGCTCAGTTAGAAAGCGGCAATGTACAACTCGAGAAGTTGCCCGTAAACCTCGACGAACTCGTGCCTGCCGTTTGCAGTCGAATGGAAGCCGACGCAAAAGCAAAAAATATTAATTTCGAACTTTCGATAGATAAAAACGTTCCGACTATTGAAATCGACTCTGAAAAAATTGAGAAAGTTCTAATTAACATTTTAGATAATGCAATTAAGTACTCGTCAACGGGTGGAAAAATTTCAATTAGTACTACGGCAATTCATAAAGAACAGGATGGGGCGCTGCGTCAGTTTGTAGAAGTTTCGGTTTCCGATAACGGTGTTGGTATTCCCGGAAATATGCTTCTACATATTTTTGATAAGTACAAACCGGATACCCCGAATAAAGAAAAAACTACCGGTTTGGGTTTGGCGCTTTGCAAATTAATCGTTGAGGTGCACGGTGGATATATTTTAGCAGAATCAGAAGCCAGCAAAGGGACAACGGTCCGGTTTGCCGTCCCTGTAGATACCGACTTTTAAAATTATTAATGGAGATACTTAATTCATGTTAAAACAGAGTACAAGAATATTGATAGCGGATGATGAAGAAGAATTCCGTTTTATGCTGAAGGTTTTTTTAGAAAATTCGGGATACGAGATCGAACTAGTATCAGATGGTGTCCAGGCAATAAACATGCTGCAATCAAAAGGATTCGACATTGCACTTTTAGATATTAAAATGCCGAAAGTCGATGGTGTCGATGTCCTCAAATTTATTAAAGAAAATTTACAGAATATCGATGTTGTTATGCTAACCGGCGTTGGCGATATAAGAATAGCTATCGATTGTATGAAGAAGGGCGCTTACGAATTTCTCACTAAACCATATTCAGCAACCGAGTTAGACCGAACAATCAAAAAGATAATTGAAAAGCAAAAACTTTTACGCGAGAACCAATTAATAAAAGCCGAATTATTGCGTATTGCCGGTTCTACAGAAATTATAGGCAACAGTCCGAATTTTAAAAGGGTTTTAGATATTGCTTTGAAAATTGCACCCACAGAATCGACCATATTAATTCAAGGCGCAAGCGGAACGGGTAAAGAGTTAGTAGCAAGTTTTATTTATAAAAACAGCGATCGTGCCGATAAGCCGTTTGTTGCCCTCAATTGTGCTTCAATTCCCGACACACTAATCGAAAGTGAAATGTTTGGTCACGAACGTGGCGCTTTCACCGATGCCCGTTCAATGAAGCAGGGTTTGGTTGAACTCGCAGGCAACGGAACTTTATTTTTAGATGAAATCGGTGATATAAGCCCGTTAATACAGCCAAAATTATTAAGGTTTATACAGAGTGGCGAGTTCCGCCGCGTTGGTGGTAATGCGGTACTGAAATCTGATGTGCGAATTATTTCTGCAACAAACAAAGATCTAGTTGAAGAAGTAAGACAAGGAAGATTCCGGGAAGATTTGCTTTATAGGATAAATGTTATCACCATCGAGATTCCTACTCTGAAAGAGAGAAAAGAGGATATACCACTTTTAGTAGAATTTTTCTTAACCAAAAAGCTGAAAATGAAGACCCGCAAACAAATAAGTTCTGCTGCGATGGATGTGCTGAAAAAATACGATTGGCCCGGAAATGTACGCGAGCTTGAAAACATGATTGAGCGGGCAGCAATTCTCTCGAGAGATGATTTGATACAGCCTTACGATTTATCGCTTCCGTTACGGTCATCCAGCCTTCTGCAAAACCTTGAGCAAGGCGGATTGCTCGGCAGCCATGTTCCAATAAAAGATGTAGAAAAAACACACATCGAAAGTGTACTGAAAAGCTTGAAAAACAATAAAGCTGAAGCCGCTAGAATACTTGGTATTAGTTTAAAAACACTCTATACGAAAATACAGCAGTACCAAATTAAGATGGAGTAACGTCTATCAGATTTTCGGAAATGCGTTTCTACGGTTCTTGCAATTCCACAAAAATTTGATTAAAATTAAACGTAATTATTTTATTAGCTAACTTTTAAACAATAGGACTCGCTATGAAGGGAAATAAAGATTTACTCGAAAAATTAAATATGCTTTTAGCAGATGAGCTAACGGCTATTAATCAATACATGGTTCATTCGGAGATGTGTAATAACTGGGGTTACGAGAAACTGCACATGCTTTTTGAAAAACAAGCAATCGACGAGATGAAACACGCTGAAAAATTAATCGCAAGAATAATCTTTCTTGAAGGAACTCCGGTTGTAAACAAACTCGGACAAATAAAAATCGGAGCCGATGTACCGAAAATGCTCGCAAATGACCTTGCATCAGAATCAGATGCTGTTAAAATGTACAACGATGTAATTATATTTGCCGGTGAGGTGAAAGATTTTGCAACCCGTGAAATGCTAGAGAATATTTTGTTAGACGAAGACCGCCACATCGACAAGATAGAAGAACTGCAAGATCAAATCAGCCAAATGACCGTAGGCATCTTCCTCTCGACTCAGGTTGGGTAATTACACAAACATTTAGACTTTAATTTCATATTTCATATATTACCGATACAAATAACATAGGAGATGTTGAAGATGATAAAAAAGAAAAAATATGAACGATGGACAAAAGAAGAAATTAATCTTCTAAAAAAACATTGTCCTGTAAATGGAGTTGTCTATACTTCAAAACTACTCGGGCGGAGTATAAACACAATCAGGGCGACCGCACACATTCACAAGATTCGATGTAAAAATCCGACACCAACGTGGGATCCTAAAAACGTCGAATACCTGATAAAATGGTACGGGAAAATTGATACCGATAAAATCGCCAAGAAAATCGGTACTACAAAATTAGCCGTCCAGAAGCACGCAAGTAGATTAGAACTTACACGAAAAAGCTAATCATTTCTAATTTCGGAAATTGAACGGTGGGGCTTTTCGATCGCCTTAAGAACAGGCTCATCTGATTTTTTTATACTTTGTTTGTTGCAGTGTTGGCATTATTTATCACCGTACTAAAAAAATCTTTGCAAAATCAACCCTCTTTTCTTATCTTTGCAATGTGAATCTCAAATTAACAAACATAAAACAGCTTGTTACTCTTTCGTCAAACCTGACATCTCCGAACAATAGCCGATCGCGTCGGGGTGATGAAATGCGAAATTTAGGAATCCTCGAAAACGCCGGTTTGGTAATTGAAACCGGACTTATTTCGCAATTCGGAAAGATGGAGGATTTATCTCAAAACTTATCTAACAATTTTATAGAATACGATTGTTCTGAAAAAGTTGTGATGCCCGGTTTCGTCGATTCGCATACTCATCTTGTTTTCGGCGGCAGCCGCGAGGACGAATTTGCTATGCGCTCAGCCGGTGCAACTTATCAGGAGATTGCTGAAAAAGGAGGGGGCATTTTAAGTTCCGTCAGGAAAACACGGGAAGCTTCAAAAAAAGAATTGAAGAAAAAAGCCCGCCGTTATTTAACATCGATGCTAAAACAGGGAACAACCACAGTAGAAATTAAAAGCGGGTATGGATTGGATTTCGATTCAGAAATCAAGATGTTAGATGTAATCCGCGAACTGCGGCAGGAAGAAATTATATCGATCGTATCTACATTCATTGGTGCCCACGCCTTTCCGCCCGAATTCAAAAATAATCCGTACGGCTATGTTAATTTGATATGTGATAAAATGATACCCTATATCGGGCAACGCAAACTTGCCGATTTCTGTGATGTGTTCTGCGAAAAAGGTTACTTCGATGTTGAAACATCTGAAAAAATTTTAACACTCGGAAAACAACACGGGCTGCTTCCAAAAATTCATGCCGAAGAACTAACCCCATTCGGCGGTGCAGAGTTAGCAGGAAAAATCTGCGCTGTTTCTGCCGATCACCTCGAACACATAACTGATAACGGTATCAACTCTTTAAAACAAGGAAACGTAGTTGCAGTACTTTTGCCCGGCGTATCTTTCTTTTTAGATCATCAATACGCACCCGCGCGAAAACTGATTGATAACGGTGTGGTTGTTGCAATCGCCACCGATTTCAATCCCGGTTCTTGTATGACGTACTCAATGCCCCTGATGATGACTATCGCTTGTACTCACATGAAAATGAGTCCTGAAGAAGTTATTACTGCATCCACAATAAATGCGGCAGCGGCTTTAAATCTCTCGGATGAAATCGGTAGTATAGATGTAGGCAAACGGGGAGATGTTCTTATTTTGAATATTCCAGATTATAAATTTCTTCCTTACCACTTCGGCGAAAATCATATATATCGTGTAATAAAAAATGGTGTCTTTTTAGAATATTAATCAAAAGGATTTTTAATGAAACATTTAGTAGAGTGCGTACCAAACTTCAGCGAGGGACAGGATGCGAACATCATAGATGAAATTGCATCGCGAATCGATTCTGTAAAAAATGTAAAGCTTTTAAGCGTTGAACCGGACAAAGATTATAACCGAACTGTGGTTACATTCGTTGGCGAACCTGAAGCTGTTAAAGAAGCAGCTTTCCGTGCGACGAAAGCAGCATCCGAATTAATTGATATGAGAAATCACAAAGGCGAGCATCCGCGCATCGGAGCGGTTGACGTTGTGCCTTTCATTCCTTTGAGCGGCACTACAATGGCTGATTGCGTTCGGCTTGCAAATGAGTATGGACAACGGGTTGCTTCTGAACTTGGAATCCCTGTTTTTTTATACGAAGAAGCTGCCATAAAACCGGACAGAAAAAACTTAGCAACGATACGGAAAGGTGAATACGAAGGACTTGCAGAGAAATTGAACGACCCGCACTGGATGCCCGATTTTCCGGTTGCCGGCGCTACACAGTACAACCCAAAATCGGGAGCTACAGTTACCGGCGCCCGCTTTTTCCTGATTGCCTACAATGTAAATTTAAAAACAAACGATAAAACTATTGCTCACGAAATTGCTTTACGCATACGCGAAAGCGGCAGACCGATGAAAAACGAAAAAGGGGTAGTGGTTAAAGATGAAAACGGAAAAACCTTGAATATTCCCGGATCGCTTAAATCGGTAAAAGCTATGGGGGTGTTGCTCGAACGTTTCAACATCGCTCAAATATCCATTAATCTGACTAATTTCAATGATACACTACCGCACGTTGCCTTCGAGGAAGTTAAAAGGGAGGCGCAATCTTTCGGCGTCGAGGTTACCGGATCAGAAATTATCGGACTTGTTCCGAAAGACGCTTTAATAGCAGCAGGGAAATTTTATTTAGGAGAACAATTAAATAACCTGAATGTTTCGGAAATGGACTTGATATATTTAGCATCTAAGTATTTAGGATTGAGCCAATTCGAAACTTTCGACCCCAACAAAAAAATCATCGAGTATATGATATAAAAAAAATCCCAAATTCAAAAATCAAAAAAGTTATTAAATGTTGACAAAAAAAACTGTAGAAGAATTTCTAAATGAGCTAGCCTCAAACTCGCCTGCACCCGGAGGTGGAAGTGTTGCGGCATTAGCCGGCGCACTCGGTTCGGCACTCACTGCTATGGTCTGCAACCTAACAATTGGCAAAAAGAAATATGCCGATGTTGAGGAAGAGATAAAAAAGGTTTTAGAAAAAATAGAACCGCTCCTTAAGCAGTTTACTGAATTGATTGATAAAGATACGCAAGCTTTCAACAAAGTGATGGAAGCATACAGCTTACCGAAAGAGAGCGATGCACAAAAGGCCATTCGCAGCGCAGCAATACAATCAGCGACAAAAGAGGCAACGCTTGTACCTCTCGAAGTTATGAAGCACTGCGTCGATGCACTTGCCTTAGCTAAGATAGTTGCAGAAAAAGGTAACACAAACTCTATCAGCGATGCCGGCGTAGCTGCCTTGATGCTTCAAGCCGCAACCGAAGGTGCCGCTCTGAATGCAAAAATAAATCTTGCCGGTATTAATGATATTGAATTTGTAGGATGGAAATCGGAAGAAGTAGAATCAGTGTTGAAAACATGTAATAAGTTGAGAAGCGAAATAATGGAGATAGTGAATCAGTGAAAATCCGTGTACTCCGCATCATCAGTGTGCTATTACACTTTCCAAAACGACCTTGTAAATATCACCATTATCGTAAACAGTTCAAGTCTGCCTAATAACATATCGGCTGACAGAACCCATTTAGCTAAATCGGGAATTGAAGAATAGTTTCCCATCGGTCCAACTATATACAAACCGGGACCAACGCCGCCCATGCAAGCAGCCACACCGTTCAGCCCTGACACAATGTCAACTCATTTAATAACATATATGTGAACCGAACCATGTGAGTAGTCAGATACAAAAAAAGAACGATGTAATATCCGAGAGGACTTCCGCTTCCGCAGTTTTCATATTAATATTTTATCTGAATAATCGCATCGCGTAGTTGCATTTGATGCAAATCATAAATTCCGAAGTTGTTTGGCACACCTGAAAAATTTCCAATCTTTTAATTTTAAAAAATAAAACTCTCCATTTTGCTACAATTATGGTGTTTTGTAATTGTAGTTTCTACAATGTTCGCGAAATATTTTCCATTTAGATATAAGTATTTATAAAAAATTTTCTGAAATCTGTATAATAACACCATTTTGAAGTTTGATGTGACGTGGCACAACCATTGCCGTTTTATTTAAAAAATACTAAATGTCTAAAACAAATAAAAAAGGATTAAGAATTAAATGAAAAACGTTAAAAAATTATGTGCGGTCATAGCAGTTAGCATGATCTTAATTTGTACTTTTTCACTTGCTATTTATGCTCAAAATTCAAATATATGGGTATCGGGATACGTTGCATCGTGGACACTGCATATGGGATCGGGAACTGACGGTAATTATGGGAATATGCCATATCAGGCGCTTGACCTTGATGCAATGACGCATGTAATAATGTTCGCTGCGTCGATTCAATCAGACGGTAGTATAGTTTATAATAATATGGTTTCTTCACGCCGTAAACCATTTAACGATTATGTACATTTTAAAGGGAAACCAATAATTATGTCGGTAGGTGGAGCGGGGAATACAGCTTTCGCTTCTGCGATAAGTGCTACATACCGAACCAATCTAGTGAAAAATTTGATGTCGTCAATCAGAACGGAGCAATATGACGGTATTGATGTAGATATCGAACCCGTGAACGCTTCCGATACGGCGAATATTAAATTATTCATAAAAGAGTTATACGATTCACTGCAGACTCATCATGCCTATTACGATGTATCGAAAAAACCATTATTAACTTGTGCAATTTATAATTATGAAAAAATGTGGGCTGGTTTAAGCCCTTATTTCGACCAGATAAACTTAATGAGCTACGATTTCTTTGGAACGTGGTTTGGAAAGAGTTGGCATAATAATGCACCGACAAGCGCCCCTACCGATGTCGATATATATAATTCTCCTATGACAACAGTACAATCGAAAATGCAGCGATATCTTAATGCGGGAATGCCGGCGAGTAAGTTTGGTGTCGGAGTAGATTTTAATGGTTATGTTTGGCAAGGTGGTTTATTAGCAGATGGTTCAGGGAACGGAATTACTGCCCCTCGCCAGAGATGGTCAACGGCTCCTACAATGGTTGGCGGAAAAGAAACTCAATATTATGCTTTACGAAAAAAATATATTGATACAGCTGCAACATCATATCATTATGATAATATCTGCAAAGTACCATATATCGGCATAGATAATCCGGGGAATACAAACGATCTTTATATCACTTACCAAGATTCTTCAACAGTAACAGAAATTATCAATCTTGCAAGAACGAATAAACTTGGTGGCGTTATTATATGGGAAGTAGGTGGCGGCTATCTTGGCACAACCGAATTTCCCGCGGCACAATACCCAACCTTACTCAGAGATCCACTATTGAGAGCTGTTAAACAAGCTGTTGGCGGAACAATAACCTCACCATCGGTTACCCTCCCATCAGTTCCAACTCTACAGTCTCCAATTAATGCTTCTACGGCAGTTATTATAAATCCTACACTTCAATGGAACACTAGCGCGGGCGCAAATACTTATCACATACAAGTAGCCACGTCTTCCTCATTCGTTACTTATATCGCAAATGATTCTCTTCATTCATCGACCTCTAAACAAATAGCGGATTTAGAATATCGGTCATCGTATTTCTGGCGTGTGCGTGCCCGTAACAATGTTGGTTACAGCGGTTGGTCTTCAGTTTGGAGTTTTACCACAGACAGTCTTCAAATTATTTCTGTAGCCGATAATATACTATACGACGATGCCTTAAAATCACCATGGATGAATGCTTCGTGGAGTTCAACAATTGATTTTTCAAATGCTGAACAAGTTTCGGAGGGGATGTTCGCAATGAAAGCTGTCCAAACAGGTTGGGGTGCGCTGCGATTCAGAAGCGGGTCGTGGAGTGTTCCTGTGCCAGTACAGTTATCCCAAAACCAGAAATTGCAATTTAAAGTTTTCAGTACTACCAGTGGCTTGTCTTTAAGAGTTAACTTCTCCAACGATGCTGCCCAAACTTTTCCAGCGCGTATTGTTTCTCCAACAGTCGGTAATTGGGTTGTCGTGTCTATACCTACTGATTCTTTAAATCCGAACAGCCAAGTAGTTCACAATTTAGTGATACAAAATAATAGCGGCAATACTGTTACTTTTTATATAGACGCATTAGGTATATCAGCCGCTGAGAGCCCAGCTATTACACTGGCCAAAACTACATTAGTATCGCCCGTTCATAATTCAATAGAACAACCCACCAGTTTACCTCTGCAGTGGAATGCAGTGCAAAATGCACTACAGTATCAATTACAGGTCGCTAAAGATAGTATGTTCACTCTAAAAGTCGTGGATGATTCAGTTATCAGTGCCACAGTATATCAATTATCCGGACTTTTAAGCAACACTACTTATTTTTGGAGAGTCCGGGCGAAATCTAACACTGCGATAGGACAATATTCAGACGTTTCCAAATTTAAAACTATGTTATTGTACATTCATGTATCCTTAGATAAGAAATCAATTGACTTTGGAAAGGTTGTAGTCGGAAAATCAAAACGCGACTCTATTCTAGTAACAAACTCTGGAAATATTTTAGCTAATATCTCTCATGTTTTAGTCTCGAGCACGGAGTACTCAATTACTCCACAAAATTTTGAATTGGCTCCGGGTATTCAGAAAAAAGTTTACGTTACTTTTAGTCCAACTAAGAAAGTAACCGTCAACTCAAAAGTACTGCTACTTTGCGAAAGTTTAAATTATACTGATACTGTTGCAGTAACCGGCAGAGGAGTAAGTACTCCAAAGATAGTTCTTAATCCCGCTTCAATTGCTTTGCCAATCATACCCGAGGGAAGCTCGGTAGTGGATAGCTTCAAGGTGTATAATATAGGTGAAGTTGAAACGAACATCATAAATGTACAATCAACGAATGCTGATTTTGCAGTATATCCAACTTCTGCAACGATAGCTGCGATGGACAGTCAATATTTCTTCGTAACAATATCTTCGGAAGGCAATGAAAGTAAAGATGGCTATATCATACTTCAGAATGACGCCACGATATTAACCGATTCGATGTATGTGAGTGTTCAATCAGCATTGGGTGTTGGCTCAGAGGAATTCCCTAAAGAATTTACTCTAAAACAAAATTATCCCAATCCTTTTAATCCCGTAACTACAATTAGTTTCCAGGTTCCAGTTAATCAGTACATGACTCTAAAAGTATATGACTTACTCGGACAAGAAATAGCCACGTTAGTGGACGGATTCAAAGCAGCGGGCAGCTATGAAGTTCAATGGAATGCTGACAGCCAGCCCAGCGGTACATACTTCTACAGGCTAACTGCTGGTTCGTTCACATCTGTGAAGAAGCTGCTTCTCTTACGCTAAGGCACGCTTTGCGAAACGTAGAACGTTTCAAAAACGTTTTACGTGAAGTTTATCAGAACATCTGATAGGCGAGCAAGAGTTCGGAATTTTGATATCTCTGTGAAAAAAGCTGGTGCCTGTTTTAGGTACCAGCTTTTTTATTTTTACACTTTCCAAAACGACCTTGTAAATATCACCATTATCGTAAACAGTTCAAGTCTGCCTAATAACATATCGGCTGACAGAACCCATTTAGTTAAATCGGGTAATGAAGAATAGTTTCCCATCGGTCCAACTATATTCAAACCGGGACCAACGCCGCCCATGCAAGCAGCCACACCGCTCAATGCTGAAACAAGGTCAACGCCCGTAATTACAATGATTAGAACTGAAACAACGTAAGTAGTCAGATACAAAACAAAGAACGAAGCAATAACCGAGAGAACTTCAGGTTCGACAGTACGTTTATTAAATTTAATGGGGACGATTGCGTCTGGATGGAGAATTCGTTTTACTTCGGCAAATGTGTTGCGCAGCAGCAGCAAAATTCTCACGCTTTTTATGGCGCCTGTAGTTGAGCCGGCGCACCCACCCGGAAACATAACTAATACAATTACTAATTGTGCCGCCGATGCCCAAAGAGCAAAATCGGCATTTGCAAATCCGGTACAACTCGATGCCGATGTAACATTGAAGAACGAAAACCGGAATGCATCTAAAAAACCGTATCCCGGCTGAGTGAACAAATTTACTAGCGTAACAAAAACAACGGCACCGCCTAACCACAAGATATAAAATTTGAATTCGCTGTTTCTAAAATAATTCAACACATCGCCACGCAAAGCAGCGAAGTGCAAGCTGAAATTGACAGCCGATAGAAACATAAAAATTCCGATTACATAATCGATGTAAGCTGAATTAAAAAAAGCGACGCTTGTATTCTTAGTAGAAAAACCTCCGGTTGCAACAGTTCCTATTGAATGGCACAAGGCATCGAAGAGGGACATCCCACCAAATAACAAAAGAACGGTTTCAAGAAAGGTTAATAAAACATAAACACCCCATAATAAACGGGCGGTCTCGGCTATGCGCGGAGCGAGTTTATCCTTTGTAGGTCCGGCTGCCTCAGCTTTATATAGCTGCATACCGGCTACTCCTAACAACGGAAGTATCGCTAACGACAAAACAATAATTCCCATCCCTCCAATCCAATGGGTCATACTTCTCCAAAACAAAACACCGTGCGGAAGTGCTTCGACATCGGTCAATATCGAAGCACCGGTAGTAGTGAAACCAGAAATTGTTTCAAAAAAAGCATCGGTATAATTTGTGATCGAGCCGGAGAGAATAAACGGGAGTGATCCAAAGAGAGAGATAGCAACCCAGCCGAGCGAAGCTATCATAAAGCCCTCGCGAGGACCGAGTTCTTGTTTGTCGTCCTTGAACAGTCGCCAGGTTACAAAACCGATACTTACTGAAATTCCGGAAGAAATCAGCAGAGGAACAATATCATCATCACCATAATAAATTGAGAAGGGAATGCCCAACAGCATAGCAGCTCCCGAACATCCCACAAGAAAACCCAATACGGATAATATTGCTCTGAAATTCATTCTATTAAATTAGTTATTGGTTGTGAAGCTAATGAACTAAAACAAGAAACACGAAACTAATAACCATAATTACGCCCGCCAATAAACACGTGTAAAAATAACTAACACTGTGAAAAGCTCGAGCCTGCCGATTATCATACAAATGCTTAACACCCATTTCCCGAGAATTGGTATGTGTGCATAATTTGCAACAGGTCCAACCTCGCCAAGACCGGGACCGATGTTCCCTAAACTTGCAATCACCGCACCCATTGCGGTAACCTTATCTAAACCTAATGTAGTCATAATTATTGTTCCCACTACAAACGTAACCATAAACAAGACGAAGAAAGCTAATATGTTGCTGATTATTTCGGTGGAAACAGCTCTACCGTTGAATCGCACAGGAACAATAGCTTTCGGGTGAAGAAGTTTTCGAAATTCAGCGGCGCCGTTACGGAGTAATATAAGTATGCGCATAACTTTTATACCGCCGGCTGTTGAGCCCGCCGAACCTCCAATAAACATCAGTAAGAATAATATAAATTGAATTGCTATGGGCCAATGAATATAATTGGCTGTTGCAAAACCTGTGGTGGTTAAGATTGATACAACTTGAAAGGAAGCATAGCGGATCGAATCGAATACAGATGAATAATTTCCGTGAATGAAAAGAATTGCCGAAGCCAAACCGATTGCTAAAAAAGTTAAAGTCAGATAAAATAGAAACTCGCTGTTTTTGAAATAACTTTTAACATTGCCGTTAACAGCTCGGTAGTGAAGAGCAAAGTTGACTCCGGCAGCAAGCATAAAAATTGTAACGACGATATCGATGTATGCGGAATTGTAATGTGCGATGCTTGCATTCTTTGTTGAGAATCCGCCGGTAGCCATGGTTGTAAATGAGTGTGTTAGGGCATCAAACAAATTCATTCCGCCTATCATCAACAAAAAAACCTGTAAAAAAGTGAAGAGGATATAAACCGACCACAAAGCTTTTGCAGTTTCGCCGATTCTTGGTTTGAGTTTATCGACCGTAGGACCGGGCGCTTCGGCTTTATAAAGCTGCATTCCTCCGATTCCTAATATTGGCAAAATGGCTAACGATAAAACAATGATCCCCATACCGCCAATCCATTGAGTCATACTGCGCCAGAAGAGAATACCGTGCGGATGTTTTTCGATATCTGTCATAATCGAAGCGCCTGTGGTTGTAAAACCGGATGCTGTTTCAAAAAACGCATCGGTAAACGAAGGGATGCTGCCGTGAATCATGAACGGTAGCGAACCGAACAAGCTCATTGCCACCCATCCGAAAGTTACTATCGCAAAACCATCGCGGACTTTCAAATCGCTTGAATGCTTTCTAAACAGAAGCCATACAGCGGCGCCCGTAATCAGACAAATCCCCGATGAAATAAGAAAAGCGGGTATATCATCGCCAGAATAATAAAGCGAAAAAGGGATGGCAAGAAGCATAAAAACTCCCACAACAAAAACCAAAAATCCTAAAATTGAAATTACACCCTTGAAGTTCATAATTAGTTTTTATTTGCTGAAAAATTTTTCTAAATCCGGAATTGAACGCGGCAACGTAAACACTACAACCCTGTCGTTCGGATTTATTTTTGTTGCACCAACCGGTATCAACACATCGTTCTCACGGATAACACAACCGACTATTGCACCTTGCGGAAAGTTCACCTCTTTCAAAGTTTTTTTAGTAATGTCGGAACCCTTTTTAGCGAGCAATTCAATTACTTCGGCGTCAACGCCGTGCAATGTTGCAACAGAAAGAATTTCTCCTTTGCGAATAAATTTTAAAATGATCTGAGCTGCCGAAAGTTTTTTATTCACCGCCACATCAAGTCCGATTGTTCCAGCTAACGTAACGTAATCGGTGTTTTCAACTAAAGCAATAGTTTTCGAAACTCCTAAATGTTTAGCCATCAAACAGGATATGATATTGGTTTCTTCGTCTTCCGACACCGCGATGAAAACATCCATATCCATTATACCTTCCTTAGCTAACAAGTCGATGTCCGAACCTTCGCCTTGTATTACAAGCGCCTTACGAAGCCGGTCGGCGAGTTCTATCGAACGTTCTTTATTCGATTCAACGATTTTAACATTTATACTGTCTTCTAATGATTCAGCTACTTGGCTACCAATTTTTCCGCCACCTAAAATCATCACATTTTTTACTTCTTCGCTTTCTTTGCCGGCAAGCCGAAGCATCTCTTTTACATATTCGGTTTTACACACAGCAAAAACCTGATCGTTCTTTTTGAACACATCGTCGCCCGTCGGAATGATGGTGCGCGCGCCCCGGCTTATTGCTACTACTCTGAACACAAGCTCCGTGTAGTCGGATACTATCTCGCGCATCTTCTTATTAATTAACGGACTATTACCATCGAGCCGAAGCCCAATTATCTGAATTCTTCCTTCGCCAAATTCAAGCACATCGGTAGCAGTCGAGCGTTTTACAAGTCGCACCACTTCGTCGGCAGTTACAGCTTCGGGATTGATAGTAAGACTGATTCCAAGTTGTTCCGGTTTTATAAGAGCATCGAGCGAGTTAAATTCGGGGTTGCTAACGCGGGCAATTGTTCGTTTTGTGCCTAATTTATTCGCTATCTGGCAGGCAAGCATATTTATTTCGTCGTAAGGCGACACGGCTACTAACAAATCGGCATTTTGTGCCCCCGATTGCGAAAGAAGATTTGGACTTATCCCGCTCCCTTCAACAGCCAATACATCTAAATTTTCGTTTACTCGCCCCACGCGTTCTTCATCACTATCTATCACTACGATATCGTGATGTTCCTGTGATAGGATTTTGGCAAGATGAAAACCTACCTCGCCTGCACCAACTATAATTATCTTCAAATTTTAAAACTTTTCCAATGTTTTACATAAATTTCGCATTCAATTTCCCTAATTTTTTGATAAAACGCAAATTGGGTGTTTGTATTTTCTTCCCGTTTTCACTAACTTAGTTCAGCTTAAGTGGTCTTAATAAAGAAACGACGAGATTGTAGAAAACGTGTATGAGTATGCTTTCTTTCCGGTTTTTGGGGGCGAGGTGGAGTTTTGATGAGTGCATCGGAGGTCTGAAGCTGATTCGAACAATTGGAAAATAAATTATTTTACAGTTATCCAAACATAAGTTGTTATTTCAATCTCCGAGATAATTGGTTGCACTTTAACGAGTGGTTTGGGATTTTCGAACCCATACACTAACCGAGGTTCTACGAAATCTTTTCTCTTAGGATTGTACATCGGCATATTTTTATCAACGGTAGTATCGCCGGGGATGATTTTGATGTAATATTTCATTCCGTCTTCTGTGTATTCAGTAACAAAATTTTCACAACCGTCATCGAGTAAAGATTGCGATAGTTGTAGATCATCCTGTCCGGTCGCTATAAAATTCATGAATAGAAGACAAAAAATATAGATGCAAAATAATCTTATACAATTCATAGTGATACCTCTTTTTTGTTTCTATAAAATATATTTCATTTAATGTCGTTTCGATGAGAATTGTAATTTCAATTCATCGTTGAAGGAGTCGAAATCTGGCTTATCGAATAATACGAAACGAACCAGATTCACATTTTGTGAATTTTGGAGAAACTCGATTGCTTCAAGCAGCATGACATTGGCGCATTGGAAAATCGAAAAACCACCCACGCCTGTTCCGATTGCGGGGAAACTTATCGAGTGAATTTCTTTCAATTCAGCCAATTTTAAGGAATTTTGAGTAACAAGTTTTAATATATCTGCATTGGTGTTCAAATCCTGCCCCATCCCAGCTGCGTGTATAACATATTTAGCTTTTAATTTTCCTCCGTTTGTAATAACTGCTTGTCCGATTTCGATGGGACCTTGTGCTATTGCTTCAGTTTCAATTTCTTGTCCACCTTTGCGTTTGATAGCGCCCGCAACACCTGCACCCATCCACAAAAAATTGTTAGCTGCATTTACGATGGCTTCGGTATCTTGTTCGGTTATGTCGCCTTGTAATATTTCTAACGTGTGTTTAGCAATATTTACTTTCATACAATTGGTAGTTTAATTTTTAAAGTAGTTCCTTTTCCAGCTTCGCTATCGATCTCGATTGTACCGTGATGATCTTCGATAATTTTTTTTACGATTGCCATACCGAGTCCGGTGCCGTGTTTTTTTCCATAAGTGAAGAACGGTTCAAAGATTTTAGATTTTACTTCTTCGGTCATACCGGTGCCTGTATCGGTAAATGCCATTGTTAAAAAAGAGTTTTCTTTACAAACAGTAATCGTAAAATTTCCGCCATCCTTCATAGCATCGGCGGCGTTACCTGCCAGATTATAAATTACCCGCATCATCTTATCGGGGTCTAATTTGACTATACCGTCAAAGTTAATTTTTTTAGTAATCGATATTTTCCGTTTTGTAAAATCTTTCTCGAAGAAGGTTATAACTTCGTTAATAAATTGTTCAACATTAGTGGCTTCAAAGTTTGTGGCGCTAACACCTCGTGAGAAGTCGAGAATTTCCTGTGTCATTTTAACGAAGCGATCAATTTGGCGAACAATTTCGTCTGTCATTTTCGCAGCTTCCTCGTTTCCTACTTTGTTTTTTAGAAGCTGAGTATAGAGCCGCATTGTAGCCATCGGATTTTTTATGTCGTGGATAATAGTGTTCGCCATTCTTCCTACAGTGGAGAGCCGCTCGCTTTGAACCATCTGCTGAGCCATATTTGTATTTTCAATTGCCAGTGAGGCATGAATCGAAAAAGCATTGATATAATCTTCGTCTTCTTCGGTAAAGTTACCTATCTTTTTATTTAAAAGCTGGAACACTCCCAATATTTTTCCATTTTTGTTTTTCAGCGGCATACACAAAATTGATTTTGTTGTGTATCCTGTTTGCTTATCGATCTCAGGATTAAACCTTTTATCTTTATATGCATCTGAGATATTAATAGTCGTGCCGGTTTCTGTAACTCTGCCCGCAATTCCGGAATTAATCGGCAAACGTATCTCCGCCAATTCGTCTCCCTGAAAAACTTTCGACCAAAGTTCTTGTTTGGTTTCATCAATCAGGAAAACCGTTCCTCTGTCTGCATTAGTAGCATTGACAGCATTAGATAATATTATAGGAAGCAGCCGGTCAAGTTCTAATGTTGAATTGACAAGCTTTGCAGCTTCGAGAAGTTGGTGGAATTTATCGATCTTGTTTTTGGCAACTTCAATATAGCTGTCAAAATTTCTAATAAATGTTTCGTTAATTGATCGTAAGCGAAGTGACAGAGTCAGTAAAAGATTATGGGCAGCCTGTGGCGAGGAACTGATAATTTTATTAAAATCGTCCCGGTGCAGAAGGAAAAGTTTTGATCCGGTTAACGACGTTGCTGTAGCTGAACGAGGAAGTCCATCAATTAATTCTAATTCACCGAAGAAATCACCCGGATGAAAAATTCCGATTGCAGGTTCAAGTGCGTGTGTGGTTATTTTTGTAATTTTAATAGTTCCATCAACTATTAAATATAAAAAGCTATCCGCGCTGTTTTCGTTAAAAATAAGTTCTCCAGCTGAGTAATCTTTTTCTTGAACAGTTTCAACAAATTTTGATATCAGGTCTTCAGAAACATTATTGAAAAGTGTAATATTTTTAAGAATTTTTATTTTAGGGCGGTTCCAAAAATTGACTTATTGAATACTTTTTTTTGTATATTTAAGAAAA